>PCXC01000041.1 GCA_002796345.1 Deltaproteobacteria bacterium CG11_big_fil_rev_8_21_14_0_20_42_23
CCTCGGTCTTTTATGACCTATCCACTTTACGCCATCACTTCCTCTCTTTTCTTTCTCTTCCAAATTCAACTTCACTTCAAGATACAATCCAGGAATTCTCACAACTCTTTGTCATCCTGGGCATAATGGGAAAAAAAATCTAAACCATCAACCCAAACGCTTTTTTCACAGCGTTGCGTTTCAATTTTAATTCTTTCCACTCTTGTTCGGCGTTGCTTTGTGCCACAACTCCACAACCCGCTGCGATAGAAATTTTTTGTTCATCCCACGCTATATTGCGAATGGCAACCACACATTTTTCTCGTCCATCCGGCAAACGCACGCCAAACGGGGCTCCGAAGGCATGTCGCTTGTGTTGCTTTTCTTGAGCACGTAACCACGTTGCGTTGAATGATCGCGGAAAACATCCGAGCGCAGGTGTTGGATGCAAAGCCTCAACAAGTTTTTCAAACGAAAGGCATTGCTCTGAAACAATTTCAAGTGGTGTGCAAAGATGTACCAAATGTGACAATGCGAGCAATGATGTTTTTCCTCTTTTTATTTTTGCACATGGAGCAAGACTATCTTCAATGCCACGAATAACGTATTCATGCTCTGCTTTTTCTTTGGAATCATCTTCCAAAAGTGCAGCATCTTCTTTTGATTTCGTTCCTGCTAATGCCATGGTGCAAAGTGAGCCATCAGCTTTTCGTTCGAATAAGATTTCGGGGCTAACGCCTATCACTCCATCGTCCGCAAAGCTATATCCGTAAAGACTTTCAGAAACATTCATCTCTCGCACTTGCTGCAAAAAACTGAAGAGTACCTTTTCGCACCCTCTTCGTTTAGCCTCTTCAAATACAAGCGGTACGGCTTTTTTCAATTCACCATTTTGAATTTTTGCTTGAATATCTTCAAAAACCTGAAAGAAAACTTTTTTTGAATCTTCTTTCCACTCAAGAGCTGTAAGGAGTTGAGACTTCCACATTGCCTTTAAAGCTGTGGGCGAAAGCACTTGAGACGAGGCTGGTATCTTCCATGGCTTTGCATCCTGCAGAAAAAAATCCGAAATGAAAAAAGAAACTTTGCTTTCATCTGGCTTCGCAGATGCTGTAAATGGCCCAAAACCAAGCAGAATCTCTGTTTCGGAAAGGCTGCAAAGTGCTATCTCTTGTGATTCCTTCATCTTTTACGAGTCCTAAGAACGAAAAAACGCTTTTTTATTGAAATCTCTCTTGGCATCGGCTTAAAGCGCAATGGACAAAGAAAAACAAGGAAAGATCTCTACCCCTATGCCAGAAACTACCAGCCAAATTCGCATTGGAAACGCCACTGTTGGTGACGGCTCTTTTACCGTTATAGCGGGCCCTTGTTCCATTGAATCGGCCGATCAGTTTCGCCGCATTTCGCACCAAGTGAAAGAAGCGGGAGCACATATTTTGCGCGGCGGCATTTATAAAATGCGCACCAATCCAAACTCGTTTCAAGGTTTAGGCAAAGATGCTTTTCTCATCGCCCGCGAAACCTGTACAGAATTGAATTTGCCGCTTGTGTCTGAAATCACAGATCTTCGACAAGTAGAAGAACTGCTTGCGTTTGTTGATGTCTTTCAGGTGGGAACACGAAATATGTACAACTATCCTCTCTTGAAAGAATTGGGGAAAACATCAAAACCAGTTTTGCTTAAACGAGCTTTTTCGGCATCGATTAAAGAATGGATTCTGGCTGCGGAGCATATCGAGCAAGAAGGAAATCAGAATATTATTTTGTGCGAGCGTGGCATTCGCACGTTTGAAAACAGCATGCGTAACACTTTGGATTTAGCTTCTGCAGCTTTGGTGAAACAACAAACTCACTATCCCGTTTTCATCGATCCTTCGCACGGAACCGGCATGCGTGAATTGGTTGCGCCTATGACTTACGCAGCAGCTGCCATTGGTGCTGACGGTGTGATGATTGAAGTGCACGATGATCCTGGCAACTCGCTTTCTGACGGGCATCAGGCGCTCTCGCCAGAGCAGCTTGCTCCCATCATCAAAAAAGCTTTGCAGATCCGTTCCCTTTTTCTTAAGTAAGCAAACTATGAATACAAACATGCCCATGCGCAATCCAAAGCGAATTCGCGAAATGTTTAGCAGCATTGCGCACCGTTACGACAAAACCAACACCTACCTCTCCGCCGGCATTCATCATCTCTGGAGAAAAAAACTGGTGAACATGAGCAAGGCAAAACCCGGAGATAGCGTTCTAGACTGCGCTACCGGAACGGGCGATCTTGCTATCGCGTTTAAGAAATGTGTGGGAAATTCTGGTCATGTCATTGGCACCGACTTCTGCCCCGAAATGCTAGCATCCGCACCAGCAAAGGCTGAAAAAGCTGGCTGCCCTATTCGCTTTGAAGAAGCTGATGTAACCAACTTACAGTTTCAAGATAAACGCTTCGACATTACTTCAATTGCGTTTGGCATTCGCAATGTCAGCTATCCCATTAAAGCGTTGCAAGAAATGGCGCGAGTAACAAAGCCTGGCGGCTCGGTCATGATTTTGGAATTTGGTCAACCCAGTTTGCCTGTGTGGAAAGACATTTATTTCTTTTACTCCCACACGTTGCTGCCAAAAATTGGCGGCTGGCTCACTGGCGCATCAGATGCCTACAGCTATCTCGAAAAATCTTCCGCTTCATTCCCCTGCAATGAAGCCTTCATCCAGCTTTGCCGAGAGGCAGATTGTTTCAGCGAAATAGAAATGAAAAGCCTCACCGGCGGCGTAGCCTATATGTATAAAGCGCGAGTGCGGTAGAATGAGTAGTTTTCTAGGGCGTGTAGGCAATTAATCTAAGCAGTTGATTATAAAAACTTTTTTAACAAGATCTTTGAAGGTTGTCATCCTGAACAAAGTGAAGGATCTCCTTGAAATCACGTAGATTCTTCGCATACGCTCAGAATGACAACGCGTTACTGTCCACACGCCTTAGAAACAATTATATTTTCCCTCCTTCCACCACTAAAACTTCGGCGGATGAAAGCGGAGGGGAAATAAAAACACCCCTTTAACCCGACACACAATCAAGCCGCCGCCACAGCAAGTGGTCTGCTAACACCAACCACACCATCGCTTCCACAACGGGAAGGCCGCGAATGGCGATGCAGGGATCGTGTCTTCCTTTTTTAGCGACGTCTAAAATGGAGGATGTTGGTTTGAAGCTAATTCGCATGGAGATTGGTTCTCCGGTTGAGAGGCCTCCGCGAATACCTCCATATTGAGCTGTAGTTTTTGCATCGTGAAATGCGGTTCCTTTTTGTCCACCAGCTTCTACGCCGTCGCCAAATTCGAAAGATGTTGTCGCGCCCACACTCATCACAGCTGCTGCAAAGTCTGACTTCAATTTGTGAAACACGGGTTGGCCAAGTCCAACGGGAAGTGCTGAAACAAGAACTTCAACAACACCACCAAAACTTTCACCCTCTTCTTTTGCCTTGGTAAGTAGTTGCTCAAGTTTCGCTTCATCTTGCGGAAGATGCAATGGACCTACTTGCGTGAGATTGCCTTGCACACTCACTTCTGGAGCAAGTTTTTTTACGAGCATTTCTGCAACGGCTGCAGCCATCACACGGCTCACGGTTTCACGGCCAGAAGACCTTCCACCACCGCGGTGATCAACATGGCCAAACTTTGCACGCCACACATCATCGGCATGGCCAAGACGTGGAGAGATTTTTATCTGCTGGTAATCTTCGGAACGAGTGTCGGTATTATGAACCAGCATGGCAATGGGAGTGCCCAAGGTTTTGCCTTCGAAAACGCCACTTAGCACGTGCATTTCGTCAGCTTCATTGCGCGCTGACACAAGTGTGCCAAGGCCTGGACGGCGACGCTGCATCCATTGTTGCAGCAGCTCAAAATCAAAAGGGATGCCCGCCGGACATCCCTCAATGATTACACCTAAAGCTTTGCCATGGCTTTCGCCAAAGCTAGTGATATGAAAAATGCTGCCAAAACTATTTGCAGTCATTGTTTATCTCCTTCACATCAATAAAAAGCGATTGTATTCTTTGCCTACGAATTTTTCCCACGTCCAAACAATCTATCTAATGGACCAATACCTTCCCAACCAAATGCTAATAATGCTACTGCAGTAACAATCATACCTGCAGCTAATGCATAGTCCAGTAAAGTGCCTGACGTACCAGTGTTTACTGGATCAAGAGCTACTTCCTGCGCCCTCACCGTTTGAGCACATGCAAACGTTGCTGCTCCAGCAAGACACCCTACCATTCTTGCGCCTGTGTTACTTTGAGCAATTCCAAATCGGTCAACGTTTACAGCTGCTGGAACAACTGGTGCTGCTGCCATTCCAAAACCTGTTTCGCTAACACCAACTGATTTTACAGAAGGTACTGCTGGTTGAACTACTGGTGTAAATCTTAATACTGGTAAAACTCCAAGTGCGACGGGATTCATACTTTCTCCTTAGAAAAATGGGTTAGTGAGTTTTTCCAAAAGTCTTGTTGCTCTTGCGCTTGCCGTATAAACATTTCGGTTCCAGAAACATAATGGGCCTTATATTTTTCAGCGAGCTCTATTGCCCAAGAATCAAGGCTATAGTCAAGGTCAAAAATTACCTTTGGCGACCATGCCTTCGGTAGTGTGGAAAAAAAGTTGCGTGTTTTTTTTCCTGCAGCCCAAATAATTATTTCTGGAGCTTCATCAGCTCTGTTTTTTCCACTTCTGAGCTCTCCCGTTCTGGCAGAATAAAACAAAGCTTCCGGAAAAAGTTTTTGCAAAAGAGGAAGTGTGCCTCCACCTCCAATCACAGCAATTTGTCTTTTGATATCATAGCTTTCCATACTTACTTTAAAGGCTGTTTCTAAGGCTTTTGTATCGGTGTCTGTTCCGCACCACGCCTGGGTTTGCTGGCTCCAGATGAGTGTATTGATACTTCCTTTTGCGTGAAGCAGTTCTGCCACCTGCCTTTTGAGGGGAGCTGTAACTGAAGCCATTTTCAAGCCAAGGGCCTGCAAAATATCCAAAGCCCCTGCCTCCCAGTCTGATTCGGTGACGCGGATGGCGAAATACGGCATGCCCATTTCAGCAAAAAACCCAGCATGAAATGCCGGGCTAAAGCTGTGGGCAACAGGATCTCCCAACACCGCTGCAAAACTTTCTGATGACGTTTGCTGCTGACGAAGCCACGCAAGTAAAGTGGGCTGATCTGCACTGGAGCCATTGCCTTCGCGGATGAAGTTGATGTGCATCTTTCCTTGCATGTACAAGCGATACCACGCCCAGCGGCCATTAGCCGAGCACGGTAAAAACGAGCGGCGTGTGATATCTTGCATCATCCATTTATGCCCAAGCAGCAATTCATCAAAACTTTCTACGGGAAGCGCTGCTTTCAAGTGGCTCTCCGCTGGCGCTTTATTCACAAGCCTTTGCAAGGCATCTGAAAGAGTTTCATTTTCTTTTGGATGATGAAGCGAAACAATTATTGGCGTAAAAGAAAAATCTTCTCCAAGCGAAAGATCCCAATCTGTTTGCACATTTTTTGGTGGAAGATTTTGTTTTGTTCGGGGATTTCGATAGCTGAATAGAATCTTTTCTCGTGGAAAAAAATCTAATGCCCATTTTTGCTGTGCATCCGAAAGCAAATCGTCTCTGATTTCAAAAGCATGAAAACCCCAATCTCTTTTTTCGTTCCATGTTTTTTGTCGTGAGGCGCTGCACTCTTCAGGAAGAATTGTGATAAATGCATTGAGCTTAGTAATTTGGCGCTGAAAAAAAAGACGTTCGCTTTCACTTGGTCCAAAATCACCTTCGGCCAAAAACAATTCTTGATGAGCTATACTCTGATAATATTTTTCTCGTTCTGGAAACAACTTGAGATACGACTCTTTCAAGCTAAGATTTTTTTCTAAACACGGTCGCCCTAAAACCGTTCTGCCCCAAGCATCAGAGGCTCTTCGTATCCACAAGACTTTTATGTTTTCGTGCGAAATAATTTCAGGTGAAATGTTGCAACCTGCACCAAGCGCTAAAAAAACATGTTCATTTCTTTCAGCATATTGCTCAACAAACTGAAAAAGTATTTTAGCTTCAAGCTTTCTAAAAACAGTTTCGCCTTCTGTTGTAATGATATCGTAAATATTTTTTTGTGATTCTTTTTCAATTTCAGCATCAAGATCAAAGCAAAGTGCATGAGGAAGATAACTTTTGATGCGCGAAAGCAAAGCCGTTTTGCCAACGCCACGATGTCCAATAAGAAGTGTGATCATGTTTTAGTTCTCGATTCAGATAATTCACTGTCACCCTGAACGGACGTGAAGGGTCTCCTTGTTCAATCGTCAGAGGAGATTCTTCGCACTAGCTCAGAATGACAAAGAAATATCTCCCAAAATTCGGGGAAACTTTTGTTCACCACTTCGGGTGTTTTCAGTTCTAGGTTTAAACCTGCTTGCATTGCAACGGCTGCAGCCATTGCCAGACGGTGATCTCCGTCGGGATTGTACATTTTTTTCTCGGCAGAAAATGGTGTGGAATTTCCGTGAATCAGCAACCCATCGGCGCGCTCTTCTACTTCTCGTCCCATCAGTTGAATAAGATCCATCACCTTTAAAATCCTATTTGATTCTTTGTGGGTTAAATGTGGCGCGCCTGAAAGAACAGATACGCCATCGGCAAGTGCACACAAAACCGCTAAGACAGGAAATAAATCTGGAGCATTTCGCAAATTGCAATTGATGTGCTTTAAGTGTTCAGCTTTTTCCACTTCCAACACTGACTTATGTAAACTGACATTGGCACCCATTTTTTTCAGCAAGTCCACAAACACATAATCTGGCTGCAAACTCTTTTCAGGAAAATGTTCAACAAGTGCCCTTCCGTTTACAGCTGCAAGAGCTGCAACTGCAAATGCAGAACTCATATCGCTTTCCGCACGATATGTTCCAGCAGCTGGCTTTTGCAAAGCTGGAATGATTATTTCTTCTTCGCTGTCGCGTTGAATCTTCATGCCCAAAGTTTTCACCAAGGCCAAAGACAATTCAAGGTATGAAGGCGAAACTGATTCGCTAGAAAACCGCAAACTCAAATCAAACGGCAATCCCCACGCATTTAAGACAATGCCCGACGCAAACTGGCTGGAAATGCTGCGATCAACCACAAGTGCACCGCGAGATGGCTTCCAGCCTTCGGAATCGATGATCAGCTTTGGCTGGGTTGCATATTTAATCATCGCACGCACGCCAAGTTTTTGCAGGTTATCTAGCAAGGGTTGCTGCGGACGCTCAAAGAGACGCTTGTGCCCATACAAAATATGACGACCAGGAATACGCGCAGCTTTCAGCGCAAGAAAACGAAGAACAGCGCCAGCAAATCCGCAATGGATAGGCTTTTGCTGAGCAAGCGAAAGAATCCCAGCTTTCATCAGCTGCACATCATCGCAAGCTGAATCGCCTTCAATCTGCACTGTATTGGGCTCTGCATACGAGGCCATCAAGAGTAGTCGATTCAAGATCGACTTCGAGGCGGGCAAAGTTCCTTTGTAGTAAAATTCCTTTAAGCTCATGCGCTGGGGGATAGCAATAATGGTTCAATGCTGCAATGGGGTTTCTAGGGCTTATGGACAATTAAGATTTTGTCATTGCGAGTTTCGTGAAACGAAACGTGGCAATCTCCTCTGACAATTCAAAAATCGAGATCACCTTGCCTGCCGGCAGGCAGGCCACGTCTCCGCCAGAGGCGGATCCTCGTGATGACATATTTGAACTATTGAACTAATGAAAATGCCAACGCCCGTATCTCATCAGCCTTACTTGGACGCTGAGCATACAGTGCCTTCAAGAGCTGCGATTCAAGCGCTGCAAGGTTTTCTGGTGATCTGGTGCCATTGTATACCTTTAACATTTGCAGCCAAATTTTCTGGTACAGTTCATAAAACGGCTTAATCGCTTTCAAGGTTTCTTCGGCTGTAAAATGACGATCGCCTTCTAAGGTAAGGGCTGGAATAGCAGCTCTACTTTGAGCTGAGATAAACTGATCCAAAAGTGAAAGGGCCAGGAACGGAAAGAGTGACGCTCTTCTTCTTGGCCTCATGCCCATGTCGCGATCAATAGTATCTTCCTTACTCCACGCTTCGGTGAGAAGACGGAAAAAGGCATGTGTTGCATTTGCTGCAGACAAAGTGGGATTTAAAACATTTGGGACGTACAGTGAATTCGCGTTCCTCTCTAATGCCGCTCCAGCTTCATCACCTAAGAGCCCTCGTAGTTGACTCAGAAGAATGTTCCACAAAACTCCTTGAAAGGTAATGTGAGTAAAATCTCTCACGGCATAACTTTTTGCCTCATTTCGTTTTTTTTGTATCGCTTCTTCTCTCAGCTCACTTCCCCAACGTTCGAGAGCTGCAGGAATATTTCTTGCGTTTGAAAAAGCATATTTGTTTCGAGCAATTTGACATAGTTTAAGCAAGAGCCCTGCTCTCAATTCTTCATGTGAAAGGAGTGCGAGATCCGGCGAATACTCTCTGCTGATGGCAGCATAAAAGTGGCTGAATTTTTTTAAAAATGCTGGAAGTATCGAGGAAAGCGTTCTTTGCACCAGAGATGAGAGTACGGCCGAACGTAAATCATCGCTCCAGTTAAGCCTCAATACACAAACATAGGGAAGAAATAAAAAGTAACATTGTTTCTCTTTCGCACAGATCTCTGCCAGCTCTAAAAAAGAGTTATAATCATTACTAAGAATCTTTCTATTTCGTTGAAATCTCTCCCACGCGCCATCTCCCAGAACATCCAAAAATGCTTTTATCTCTGCATCACTTAACTGCTTTTTTTTAGTTCCACCGCCAGATCCATTTGCACCAGAAGCAGCATCAGCTCCATCCGTTGTTCCTCCAAAAAAAGTGAACTGTGGACTCCTTGTCATACAATGAATCGCAGCAAATCTTGGTGGAACACTCAAGAAGCTTGAAGTGGTAAGGGGATGCGCAACTGGAGTAAACCCATGGCCTGGAAAAAGATAGCCTTCAACAGGAAATGCAGTTCTAGCAGGCGTTGCAAGGATGTTTGTGGTGGGAATTAAATTCATGCGCTGCACATAGAACATGTGGAAAATTTGTAAAGGGTTTATATAGTTCCCCCTGAAAAACCCATTTTTTCAAGATAGCGGACCTTGAGCGGTGTGTTTTTTCGGAGGCTCAACAAAAATCAACCTCA
>PCXC01000042.1 GCA_002796345.1 Deltaproteobacteria bacterium CG11_big_fil_rev_8_21_14_0_20_42_23
ATCGAACTCCTGCTGAGGTCTTCTTGAACCAAGTGTTGCACTTCGAATGTGAATCCACATCCCCGCCTTCGCGAGGATGACAAAAAGCAAAATTGGGAGATCACTGTCATCCTCTGGCTTGACCAGGGGATCCACAACTCAAGCTCAATTTCAAAATTGCTAGATCCCTCCGCCTAAGGCGGAAGGATGACAAAGATAGTGCGTTCCTATTTTTCAATGAGTTGCTGCGCCAAGCAAACAAAGTCTGAAATGTCTAAATCTTCAGCGCGAGAAGTGAGGGGGATGTTGCAAGTATCTGCAGCTTTTTCTAGATTTTCTGCAGCAAGAGATAATCCTCCTTGCAAAAGTGCATTGCGCAAAGTTTTCCGGCGTTTTCCAAATGCAGCTTTCACAATTTGCTTAAACCATTTTTCATTCTGCAGCATAAAAGGGCTTGAAGTGAAATCGATGCTGATAACACTTGAATCAACTTTTGGGGCAGGAATAAAACTTTGTCTTGAAACATCAAAGCATTTTTTACAAACGCTTTGCACGTTAAGTAAAATACTCAAGATGCCGTATTCTTTTGTGCTTGGTTTGGCTATTAAACGCAGTGCAACTTCTTTTTGCATCAGCAACACCGCTTTGCCAATGATGTTCCGCGATTCAAGCAAATAAAACAAAATGGGAGAAGTAATTTCGTAAGGGATATTTCCAATGACTTTGAGCGATTTTATTTCTTTATGCGTTTGGAGAAATTGATCTAAATGTACTTTTAAAATATCGGCATGAATCCAGGTGATGTTTTTGAGATGTCCAAATTCTTCTTTTGCAATGGCCACCATATCGTCATCGAATTCTACAGCGTAGACGTGTTTACATTTTTCCGCTGTGAGAGCTGTCATTAAACTCAAGCCTGGTCCTATTTCTACGACGATGTCGTTGGTAGTGAGTTCAAGTTGTGCAATAATTTTTTCGAGTGTTGGACGTGGAGTTAAAAAATTTTGACCAAATTTTTTCTTTGCTCGAACGGAATATTTTTTAAGAAGAGATTCAATGGAAGGAAAAGTTGTATTCATATTTATGAGTGAGTTCCAATTTCCATGTTTGCAATGGCGTTGGTGTCGAGGCTACTTTGCTTTCCCATTTTCAAATATTGTTCACCAACATAAGCAATCATAGCAGCGTTATCGGTGCAGTATTCAAATTTTGGAATGGCAAGTTTCAAGTTTCTTTTGTCAGCTTCAGTTTGAAGTGTGCTGCGCAAAAGTGAGTTGGCAGCTACTCCGCCAGAGATGACAACGCCTTTAGCGTTGTGTATTTTAGCAGCTTCAAACACTTGCTTTACCACAATTTTTATCACGGTTGCTTGAAAGCTTGCGGCGAGATCTTGCTTGAATTTCTCATCAAAAGTGTTGGTGTTTTTTGCTTCTTTCACTTTGAGCAGTACCGCAGTTTTTAATCCAGAAAAACTGAAGTCGAGTTGGTTTCCGCTTCCAAAACGTGGAAGGGTAAACGTGTAGGCATGAGGATTTCCCTTTTGTGCCAGTTTGTCCACCAAAGGTCCGCCGGGATAACCTAGTTCAAGTAGCTTTGCTACTTTGTCGAAAGCTTCACCTGCCGCATCGTCACGTGTGGCGCCAAGAAGCGAGTAGTCGCCAAATGCTCTCACCAAATAGAGGCTTGTGTGTCCGCCAGAAATAACAAGTCCAATACTTGGAGCGGGAAAATCAGGCGTATCAATAAGATGCGCGTTAAGGTGTGCTTCAAGATGATTGACCGCAATAAACGGAAGGTGCTTTGCAAGAGCAATGGTTTTTGCGCTTGTAAGTCCAACCAAGAGAGAGCCAATGAGGCCTGGAGCATAGGTGGCTGCAATGCCCTCAAGGTTTTCCCAAGTAACATTGGCTTTTTCCATTGCGGTTTGAATCATGGGGATGATGACTTCTAAATGTCTGCGCGAAGCAAGCTCTGGCACAACGCCGCCAAAGCGAGCGTGAACTTCTTCTTGTGTGGCCACAACGTTGGAAAGAATTTTTCCATCGCAAATAACAGCCGCACCTGTTTCGTCACAGGATGATTCAATGGCAAGAATATTCATGGCTAATGTTTATTCTCCTCGGGAGTTTGAGGAGCTTCGTCTGCTTGCCTTTGTTGTTCAAGGGTTTGCGAGGGGTAGCTGCTTGCTTCTGGTGCAGAAGGTGCAGGTGCATTTCTTACTTGATCCATTTCGGTAATGATTTCTTTTGCTCTTAAAGCTTCAGCAGAATTTGGTGCTGACTGAATAAGTTTGTTGAAGAAAATTTTTGCATCTTCATTGAGTGAAAGTTCTTTAAAGGATATGCCTTGTTTTAACAGAGCTTCATTTCCCTTTTCGTTTTTTGGATGTTTGGTAAGAAACGACTGAAATTCTTTAATCGCTTTTTGCCAATCACGAAGAGAAAAATATGATTCCGCTATCCAATAGCGCGCACCAGAAGCAAAAGAACTTTTGGGAAATTTGGTAAGAAAACGCTGAAACTCTGCAACGGCTTCAAGATAACTTCCTTCTTCAACTTTTGAAAGAGCTTGCTGATAGAGTTTTCCTTCTTGAGCAGTTTTTGGAGAGATGCTTGAGATGGCTTTTGTCACTTGTTTCGAAACAACATGCATGCGCTCTTCCAAAATTTGCATGCGGTGAGTAATATCCAGAAAAAGTTTTTGAAGTGTTAGCTGTTGTGTTTGCAAAAGATGTCGATTGGCATCAATTTCACCATTAATTTTTTGAAGTTCTACATCTGATGCATTCACCTTTGCAATGGCAGATGCAAGCCCAGCATTGTTTTGCAAGTAGGTCAGTTCAATGTCGTGCAAACGTTTTTCGAGTTCGTCAATTTTTGCAGTGTCACTTTTTGAGTGAGCAGAAAATGAAGAAAAAAGAAGAAGAGCTAAAAGGGAAAGTGAAAAAAAATTTTTCATAAAATGTCTCCTCCAAAAAAATACGCCCTTTCGCTTTAGCTAAGGGCGTATGAGAAAGAAAATGGCATGTGTTTATTTTGCTACGAAATCGTCACGGCGATTTTGCCACCAGCAGCTTTCATCATGGCAAGTTGCAACTGGTTTTTCTTCACCGTAACTTACAGTGTTAAGACGGCTTGAAGAAACCCCCAAGTTTTGAAGGTAAGATTCTGCAGATCTTGCACGGCGATCGCCAAGAGCAATGTTGTACTCAAATGATCCGCGCTCATCGCAATGGCCTTCGATGGTTACGCTTTTTTTGCTGTTGTTTTGCATCCAAGTAGCATTGTCTTTAAGGATTGCAGCAGCATCAGATTTGATGTTGGATTTGTCATAATCGAAATGGATAGTTTTCAATGCTGTTTTTGGTTTTTTCTGTTGTTGTGAACATGCAGACACGAGAGCGAGACAGGTAACGGCAACGACGAGAAGCGACTGTTTTTTCATGTATTCCTCCGAAGAATTAATAAGATATCTGCCCTAAGCAGTTGCGCGGAAAGTAAGGAAAGCACCCTAAAAAGTCAAGAGAGAAAAGGGAGAAAAGAAGAAAGATTTCTTGTCAGATGGAATTCCTTTGCATAGCATGCGCGCATGTTGGAAAAAACAAAAATTCTTGTTTGTGATCGTTCTTTACTTTCGGTGAACATCCTCAACTTGCTTTTGAAGCGACCTGATTTTCAGTATGAACATCTCTCTTCCTTTCAAAACCTTGAGGCCTTAAAGTCTCTGCTGCTTCAATCTCATGTGGTGTTTCTCAATGCCAATGTTTTGCCCAATTACTTTGAGACTGTGTTTAAGGTTTTTTGCGACGACGCCAGGTCTAGAGCGCTTCCGAAATTTTTGTTTTTGGAAGAAGGTCAGCAAGAGCAATATGCTGCTTTGAGAGATATTCCCCACCTCGAGTTTATCTTCCGCCCCTTTTATCCAGCTGATTTTGCGAAACGTGTTTCGGCTTTCCTTCCATCAGAAAGGAGAGATGCGCATGCAAATAACTGAACTTCATCACGAGCGCAGGCTTTACGAAAGACATGCTTTTCGTGAGAAAATAATTTTTGAAAGTGAACACGGCGAGCCATTTTTTTATGTTTACTCCAAAGACTTAAGTTTTGGAGGAATGAGTCTAGAAGCGGATATCCCGGCAGCGCCAGGTTCTCTTGTGATGATTTCTTGCTCTCTTCCCAATCAGGTGAAAAGTTTCAGGGTTACAGCTGAGGTGATGAGGGCAAAGCCCGAAGACCGGTTTATGGCGCTTCGGTTTTTGGGGCTTTCTGAGGAGCAGCAGATAAGCTTGAAGGCGCTTTGTGAGCAGAGTTGTTAATCACTTGATAAAGTTTCCAAGGATAATGATCGTCTTCTCGTCGTATCCAAAAAGGTTTGCTTCCGTTTCTCCAGCCATCAACAATAATTGAATTTTCTATTGTCTCGCCTTTTTTGGCAATGGCGAGCGTGTTGTGTTCTCGATATTTTCCAGAATAAGCTTCAACCCAAGCGAGGGTGAAAAAATTCCAATTCTGGCTTCCTAAGTCGCGCTTCAAATTTTCAACATAATGATAGCAGTAGCCACGTGCATTTTTTGAAAGCTTGATAAAGGTGTTGTGAAGAAGCGGCCAACTTTTAATCTTAAATTCGCGTGAAGATTTGTAGAGACTTAAAATGGTTTCGCGTGCCAAGAGGTCAGCCTCATTTTTTATGTTGTTTGTTTTTATTTCGTGCAGGTTGAGGATGTCTTGTTTCAGTCTAAAAACGTATGTCCAAAATTCTAAGTTTGGAAGTAGTTTAGCAAAACCAGCAGCAGCAATGCGTTCCTGCTTGTTGAGGCGGAGCTTTGGATTTTTTTTATATTCCTCATATTTTGAAAAAGAAAGTGAGTTTGAAAGCGAGCTCTTTTGTTTCAGCAAATCAGAGTAATGGTGATCTGCAGAGAGCTGAAGATCAGTTTGGGAAAGATGTATTTCAGGAAGGATGTAGGCAAAGGAGACGAGTGGAAAAAGAAAAAGAAAAAAGAAAATGAAGGCGCATTTTATTCTCATTTTAATTTTTTTTCGAGAGCAGCTATTTTTCTTTTGAGTTCATTCATTTCATCTATAAGAGGAGAAGGCCGTTTTGCTTCTGTGTTTTTTCGCTTTTCATCCATAATTTCTTTTACATGGCTAAATTCTCGAACTCCTGTTTCTAAGGTTTTGCTCATAATTTCTTTGAACATGCCGCCACCAGTTCTGATGATATCAATGAAGGTATCCAGCGGAAGTTCGTTTCGCTTCTTTTTTTGCTCTTCAAAAATAATTTGAGCCAAAGTTACAGCTGTAATGTCTTCTCCGTTTGCGTTTTCAACGACGTGAACTTCATCTCCCATTTTAATCATTTCGGCTATGTCTTCTAACGTGACATAACAGGAATCTTGAGTGTCGTAGAGCTTTCTATTGCGATAGCGTTTAATGATTTTTTTTTGTTTTTTTGTCATGTTGATTTTTTTTGCTTGGTTTTGTTTTTCCTTTTGAGTTCTCTAAACCTTGGCACAAGTCTTGGGTAACGCTGAGAGCTCGATCGAAAAAATGAATTATTTTTTCATTTTTCATTTCGTGTTTATTTTTTTCTGCGTAGTCCTTGCAAAATGAAAACATGAAGTTGCTAAGATGTAATAAATCTCTTCCAAGATTTAAAACGTGCTCTTCGATTTTTGTTTGGCTTTGTTTTTTTTTGGTCATTTTTTTCTGGTAAACCAACGTTTTAGTTTTGGGCCTTCATTAATGCCAATCATGGCAGCGATGGCCAGAAGAATAAGAAGTATTTCTTTCCATCCGAAGTGTGAGAGGAAGTTTTCCATGCGGGCGTGTATATAGACTGCGTCATAACTTGTCTAGGAATTTAAAAATATTTTAAAAAAAATGCATGTAAAACAACTTGTTATAGAAATATTTTTTTATGACGCATAAAAAGTTGTGTCATGAAAAAGGCTTTGCCTTGCTGTAATGATTTGCAGGGGTGTTGTCTTTATCCCGTAGAAAAAAGACAATCATAATGACATTGATGGCGGAAAAGAGAATCAGAATGATGCTTGAAAAACTTAAAGGAAGTAAGGGGTGGAAAATCAGCGAAGATCCTAAAGCAAGAAAAAGTGAATAGAGGCAAATTAAAAAAGAGTGATCAAAATGATTTTCTATTCCCAGTTTTTGGGTTTGTTGCGGGTACCATTTTTTTGAGAAGCAAAAACGTTGAAAAAGAAAAAGGCAAAGAAGAAAAAACAGAATGAAATGTGCAAAAGAAAATTTTTCATCTTTTATATGCCAGAAGTGAAAGGCAAAAAGAAGAAAAGTAAGAGCCTCAAGAGAAGCTACAAGCCAAGAATTTGAAGTGAAAAGTAAATTTATTCTCATTTAAAAGGTTTCGCACACTGGTTGGCTGTTGCTTCTACATTTGGTCAAGAGAAGAAGTATGTCGTTGAGTCGATTTGTATTTTCTCGAAGTGTGCTTATCTGATGAGAGAAAATGAGTTTGTAGTCTTTGAGTTGTTTTTTGGAAATAATTCCCATTTTTACTAATTTCTTTGGTTCCGTTTCCAATGCTTTCTGTGCAGCGGTAAGATTATTGAGTGATTTTGTTTCTTCTTTCAGTTCATTTTGAACCGCTTTTTTCAGCTCTTCAAGATTTGTTTTTCTGATAAGAGGAAAAAACATGCTCTTTGCAAAATCTTCAACGCCAATCATTTTGAGAAGAGGTGGATGCTGAGAAAAAAGAATATCAAGTTCGGCAAGTATTTGAAGGTATTTTTCTTCTTTTATATTTGGAGCAAACGGATTGACTCCGTCGTGTTTTGCATTTGATGATGAGAGCCCAAACCATGAGCTGATCAAAGGGTAGCTGTCTACAAGCCTTGCGGTTTCAATGTTTTGCTGGGGAATGTTTGGCCCCGAAAAGACAAAGGGGATCAGCATGTCGTCGGCAATGATGGAGCCGTGGGTTGCAAGTTTTTCCTTTTTGAAGGTGTGTTCTCTATCTGCAATGAGAAAAATGTCGCCCGAGCGTGAGTTGTCAAAAATGCTTCCCACTTGAATGGGAAGATCAGGATAGTCACTTGAAAAGCTAGCCATCCACTCTTTGGCCGAATGAGCTTTTCCATCGCTGAGATGTTTTGTGGATTCGTGGGTGAGGTAACCCAGCGGATCTGTATCGGTGATGGAAGTGTAGCTACACCACAGTTGGTGGTGCACGCTTGAACAGTGAATGTCGGCAAGTTCGCCTCTTCGCGAAAGAATTTGAGCTTGTGCGCTTCCATTTCGGACAAGGACAAATTCTATTCCTGGAAGAGTGAGAAAATAATGGAGCAAGTTTTTTTCGTCAGCATTTTTAAATTCAAATTTATCTAAAGGAAAATTGCCTTGTAACGGTTTCCAATAGTTCGTTTGGAGATCGATATATGACTTAAGGTAAATTTGGCTTGAACTCACTCCGCGCTCAGAAACGTAGAGGTTAAAATTGCCTTCTTTCGGATTGTTTGGTTTTATCGCCAGTGCATTCCACATTTTCTGCTTCAACGCCAAATGCGCAGTAGTATTGTGTCCGCCATGATCCGCTGTGACAACCAGATATGTTTTGTTGTAAATATCTTGCTGATGAAGAAGATTGATAAACTCACCAACAAACTGATCAAATTGATGGAGAATTTTTCTTACTTCCTGCGAATCAACTCCATTTTTATGACCGGCGAGATCAACCGCTGGAAGAGCAACCAAGCTGTATCGCGGGAATTTATTTTTGTTCTTAACGGTGAAAAGTTTTTTCAGCTGGCGATAGGAGAGTTTGTCTACTTTGGCATAATCGTCAGTGATAAACGAAGCCCACAAGGCCCGAAGAGGAAGGCGTTTGGGTTTTGCAATGCTAGCACCTTTGCGAAAGCTGGAATAGAGTGCTGCCGTTTTATATCCCCGTGCTTCAAGTTGTTCGAAGAGAGTTTGAGGCGCTGTGAGGCTTTCAAGGCCATCTTTTTGCAAGGCCAAAAGATTGATGAAATCATCGTTTACGCTAAGGGCTTTGCCAGGGCTAAGATAGCTCATTTCTTTTTGTGAAGTTCGATCGAAACGGCCAAGGTGCGGTATGCCGCTGTGTCCCGGATGGAGACCGCTCACAACGCTTTGATAATTTGTGGTGGAGACAGTTGGAAAGCTGGCAATGGCGGTTTTTACTTGGTTTCCTCTCGCCTCCAATTCTGCTTTGAGGTGAGGGAGTTTTCCGCTGCTCAGTTCTTCGTCGAAGACTTGTTTGTTGATGCCGTCGATGAGGAAATGGATAACATAGACATCATTGAGCTGAGAGGCGTTTTCCATTTCTTCGGCGTGAAGAGAAAAAATGTGCGGAAAAAGAAAAAAGAAAAAAAGAAAAAAAAGTGAGAGTCGTTTCATGGGAGAAGGCTGCTAGCACTTCTTTTTCTTGAGGTCAATTGAAGTGCCAGTGTTTTTTTGCTCCAATTTGTTTGGTTTGGAAAAAGGACTTGCACAAAAATGAGGCACAATCCATACATGCGGGATGAGTCTTTTCCCCTGGCAGCGCGGCCTGAAGGCCTTGGAGCAAGCTGAAATGCTTCTTACCGAATGTTGTGAGTTACTTTCGCTTGAGCCGAAAATATTTTCAGCTGAGGCAAAAGAATGGATTCGCCGCAGAAGATGGAGCGACGAGCTCGCTGAAATGAAGCAAGTTGTTTTTCAAGCTGCTCTTATGGCTCACGCTGCAGTTGTTGATGTAGTTCACTTTCCGCCAAAATATAAACATGATCATGCTGCTCTTAACAAAACGCATTTCGATGATTTGGCGTTGGAAGAAGTGGTGCATGATAAGATCGCTCATTTTTTTGTTCGACTTGGCCACTATGATATTACCGGTATTCATAAATCTGTGTTGCAACAAGTGGAACGTCCGCTCATTCGCTTGGCACTTCATCAAGCGGGTGGAAATCAAATGAAGGCAGCGCGTATTTTGGGAATCAATCGAAATACTCTTCGCTCGAAAATGAAAAGTTTGGGGCTCTAATATGGAAGATGTGAAAAAGTTTGTCTTAACTATTGGCGGAAGTGATCCATCAACACATGTGGGCGTTCATGCAGATTTGGCAGCGCTGGCAAATTGTGGTGTAGAGGCACTTTCCGCAGTTACCGTGATTACAGGGCACGATGAAAATGGCGCGTTAACTTTACATCCAACACCCGCTGATGTGCTTTCCCAGCAGCTTTCCTCGGCATGCAGAAATCAAAAACCAAATGCAGTAAAAATTGGACTTCTTGTTACTCAAGCCAATACTCGTGTTTTAGTTTGGTTTCTCAGAACCCTTAAACCAGAGCATGTGGTGATTGATCCTATTCTTCATTCTTCATCTGGTATTGCGCTTATGGAAAAGAAAGCGGTCGATTTTTATCGTCAACAGCTTTTGTCCATGGCAACGCTGATTACGCCAAATCTGCAAGAAGCATCCATGCTTGCCGGTATGCAAGTAAACACTACAGAAACCATGCAAACGGCGGCGAAAATTATTTATACAGAACTCGTTCGATTTAAGTCTGACAAAACCTTGCCCTTTTATGTGTTGATAAAAGGTGGGCATTTGGAAGGTGACCCCATCGATGTTTTATACGGTGGGAAAAGTGCTATTTTATTTTCGGGAAAACGCTTTTCTTCAGAAGGCAGAAGAGGAAGCGGCTGTAGATTTTCCTCCGCATTAGCCGCTTCACTCGCAAAAGGTGACGACCCAGCAGTTGCGGTGAAGAAAGCGAAAGATTATATGACGGATCACGTTTATGTTTTATCCTAAGTTTTTTTCCAAAAATCTTTGATAACAGTGATTTAAGGAAAGTGCATGTATTTGGAAGTGAAAAAGTGCTTGTAATATTGTAATAAATTATGCAATATATCAGTTACTATGCACCATCGAAAGCGTCATATCCTTCACATTATCTCCAAGCGGGCGAAGATTTTTCCGGTGCTGGGCATTGTGGGGCCACGTCAGGTGGGAAAAACTACCTTTTTAATGCAGGAATGGAAAAAGCTGAGTAAGGCCCAGTACGTCACTCTGGATAAATCGGAAATGGTTAAGCGTGCTAAACGGGAACCTGAAAATTTTTTATTATCTGCATCAGAAGATCTCGATAAAAAGCTTATCATTGATGAAGCGCAAAAGGTGCCTCAGCTTTTTGATTCGATCAAATCCATTATTGATGAACGAAGACGAGTCGGTCAATTTACGTTATCTGGTTCTGTAGAATTCTCCGATAAATCGGGAGTGCGCGAATCGCTGGCAGGTAGAATGGGAGTGTGCCGTCTCTATCCCATGACGCTGAGTGAATTGGCGCAGAAACCACTTCGAACTCCATGGGTTAAAGGATGGAATAAATATAAGCCACATACAACTGCCAGAGATATTGATGTCTGGTTGAAACGGGGCGGAATTCCAATTTTTTGCTCTTTGCATAATGAAACAGAGATGCAGCTTGCTGTTCAAAGTTGGTTGGAGGCGCTCTGTTATCGTGATTTGCAGCAACTCAAGGGAGCGCGGTTGGACGGTGATGTGGCCATGGCTATACTTGGTGCACTTGTGCGTCATCCCACCCTCAATGCAAGCGCAATCGCTGAAGATGCCGGGGTGAAGAGAAATACGGTTCAAAAACATTTGGCTGCTCTTGAAGCGCTTTTTATTCTCTATCAATTGCCCTCTTTTAATAACCGGAGGGCAGCGCCTGATTATGTTTTTTTCGACACGTCTTTGGTGCATTATTTTTTAGGCAATCGAGAGGATGCATTTATACGTCATCAGACCCTGAGGACATTACTGATCAGCGAAATTCTTGCTCAGCATGAATACAGCGGAGCAGCTCGTCCGGGCTTGTTTGCCTATCGCTCACGAGGAGGTGCTGAAATTGATCTTGTTCTGCAGGATAAAAAGAGAACTTTGGGAATTCAGCTCAGTATTACCAGTGACATTTCTTCCTATTCACTACGAGGTCTAAAAAGTTTTTTAAGTAAGCAAAGGTCAGCTCAAGGTATTGTGTTTGCACCGGTTACCGAGGAATTCACATTAGACGGAATACGCATCATGCCTTGGACATATATCGGATGAAGTCAGAAAAACTTCAGGGAAGCATCAAGACTATTATCGCACCTCTATCACTTTAGAATCTGCATCGGTGACTGTCTTCACAACGGTATCAGCGTAGTTTAAGATGATTTTTTCTTCATTAAATAAGTACTCTGCCCACCAGTCTGTGAGAGATAAATTAGAGTTCCACTTTTTGCATATACTTCGGAATTTCCACGTGCCAGTTGAGTTCCCGCTCGATTCTTTCTTTTAGAGCCTGCGCTGATTCAGGTTCCCCATGCACAAGAAAAGTAGTTTTTGGAGGCTGACGAAAGCCTTTTAGCCATCGCATAATGTCTTTGTAGTCGCCGTGTGCAGAAAGAGATTCGATGTGTTCAAGTTGCGCTTTCACCGGAACGCTTGAACCGTGAATGTTGAGGCTTTTTATTCCATCCAGCAACATTCGGCCTTTTGTACCCATGGCTTGAAAACCCGTAAGCACAATGGTGGAGAGCTTATCCGGGAGATAAGCTTTAAGGTGATGGAGGATTCTTCCGCCGGTAAGCATGCCAGAAGAGGAAAGAATAATTGCTGGTTCTTCGAGATAGTTTAATTTTTTTGAATCTTCAGATTCATGAATTTGCTTTAAACGGCTTGGATGAAAAGCGGCTTCGGTGAGGTTTCCGTTTGAACCATTTTTGAAAAAATCGTGTTCATCAAGGTAGTTCATGTAAATAGCGGTGGCATCAATGGCCAGTGGGCTGTTGAGGTAGATGGGAACGTCAGGAAGTCTTCCAGCTTTTTCAAGTTCCTGTAAAATATATAAAACTTCTTGCGTTCGATTGACGGCAAATGCTGGTATGATTACCTTTCCGCCACGAGATATTGTTTCGTTGATAATTTTTTCGAAGCGATCAAACACATTTTCGGCAATGTGTTCTTTGTTGCCATAGGTTGATTCCAAAACGAGATAGTTCACCGATTTTACGGCGCCCGGGTCTGAAGTGAGCAGCGAATCATAGCGACCGATGTCACCCGCAAACATAACGTTGTAGTGGTGATACCCTTCTTTAATTGAGATGTTAATAAAACGTGATCCCAAAATATGGCCCGATGGGCGAAGCATCATGCGCACATTGTCTGACAGCTGATGCCACTCTTTATCGGGAACTACTTTAAGTTGCTGCAATGTCTTTATGGCATCTTCATAGGTATAGAGAGGAATGGGTTGCTTGTGTCGAGAAAAGCCTTTTTTAGATGCAAATTTTGCATCTTCTTCTTGAAGGTAGCCAGCATCGGGCAATAAAATTTTGCAGAGTTCAACACTGGGCTCCGAAGCTAAGATGCTTCCGGTAAAGCCGTTTTTGGTGAGCACTGGAAGATATCCAGAATGGTCGATGTGCGCATGTGTAAGAATGACGGCCTCAAGCGCTCGTTCATCAATGGGAAGAGCTTGCCAATTTCTTCGCTTCAAATCACGAAGGCCTTGAAAAAGTCCGCAGTCGATGAGCCAAGAATGAGTTCCATCAGTGAGGTGGAATTTTGAGCCAGTGACGGTTCCAGTTGCTCCTAAAAATTGGATTCGCACGTGTTGGGAGGACCTTTCTGTAGTTTTTGGCGTGTGCAAAAACGAAACAGTACCAGTATACGCGCTCTTGGTAAGAAGCGCAAACAGAATATCGCCGAAGACTCTCCTCGACAAGTTTTTGGCTTCGTGTCATTTCAAAACTGATGAAGAAGATGCAAGAAACCATTGATGCCTTCCCAAATACGCCGGGAGTTTATCTGTTTAAAGATAAAAAAGGCGCGGTGTTGTATGTAGGGAAAGCAAAAGACCTTAAAAAAAGAGTGAAGTCGTATTTTCTTGGCCAAGATGAAAGAGCAAGTGTTGTCTTTTTGGTAAAACGCACCTGCTCGCTAGACTATATTATGACTGATTCAGAGAAGGAAGCTTTGCTGCTTGAAAATACGCTCATCAAAAAATATCGGCCGCGTTACAACATTCACCTCAAGGATGACAAAACTTACATTAGCATTCGCATGAATGTGCAGCATGAGGCGCCGGGTGTGTTTGTGACGCGAAGAGTGGTGAAAGATGGTTCGTTTTATTTTGGTCCCTATGTTTCATCGCAAGCAGCACGTGAAGCGGTGGAGCAAATCACAAGATTTTTTCGAATCAGAACGTGTAAAGACAATGAATATGCAAACCGTGTTCGACCTTGTTTAAAATATGACATCGGCCGCTGTACCGCACCCTGTGTGAAGTATGTAAGTTTGCAACACTATGCAGAACAAGTGGAAGAAGCGAGTTTGTTTTTGAAAGGGCGATCAAAAAAACTTCTTCATGTTTTAGAAGAAAAAATGAAACGTGCTTCCGAAAAAATGGATTATGAACTTGCGGCAAGATACAGAGATGCACTTCGACTTTTAGATGATGTTCAAGAAAAACAAAAAGTGGTTGCGCAACATGGTGAAAGCTTTGATGCTATTGGATTTGCAAATGATGAAGGTTTTTTTGTCTTGTGTGTGATGATGATTCGAAAGGGCATTTTGCTTGATACTGCGATCTTCCAACTTGGCGAAACAAGCAGCAATGCAGAAGAAGTGGTTCACACTTTTTTGCTTCAACGATATCTTGGAAATACAGAAATGCCGCCAGAAATTTATCTTCCTCTTTTGGGAGAAGATGCAGAAAATATTCAAGATATTCTGATTGCGAAGCGAAAACAAAATGTAAAACTGCTGGTTCCGCAACGAGGATTGAAAAAATCTTTTATTGAACTTGCAGAAAAAAACGCGCAGCAACAACTTCCTCAAAAAATGAAAGAGGAAAAATCTTTTGAAGAGGTGTTGTTTCAATTGCAGCAAAAGCTGCATTTATCAGATCTTCCCGAGACCATTGAATGTGTGGACATATCACACCTTCAAGGAAAAGATGCTTATGGTTCGCTTGTGTGTTTCAGACGCGGGAAACCTGCAAAAGAAGCATACCGTCTTTTTACGATTAAAAGTCTGAGTACGCCGGATGATTATGCCATGATGTATGAAGTGTTGATGCGAAGGTTTGGCAGTTTTCAGTTAGAGCGCGGTGAAAAAAATATTCATCTTCCACCTCCAGATTTGTTGCTTGTAGATGGAGGAAAAGGGCAGCTTGCAATTGCAATGCGTGTGCTTGAAGAGCTTGGTCTGTCTTCACTTCCGGTTTGTGCACTCGCAAAAGGTTCTGAAGAAGATCGCGGAAATAGAGCGAAAGGAAAAATGGATGATCGTGTTTTTGTGCCTGGACGAAAAAATCATTTAACCTTCAAAAGAGGATCAAAAGAGTTGCTCTACTTAATGCGCATTCGTGATGAGGCTCATCGTTTTGGAATAACGGCGCATCGGAAAAAGCGACAGAAAATATTTCGGAATTAAAAAACCGGCAAAGAGCCGGTTTTTTAGTAAGGAAAAAGGAGAGGCCCTTTTACAGGTCTCATGAAGAATTAATTCAGTGATTCTTTGATTAAAACTTGAGACAAAATGCTTCTTGATTTTGCACCAGTGACTAATTTCACGGGTTCGTCTTGATTGGGAGTGATGAGGATTTCGCAGAGAATTCCTTTTCGCTCGCGGCATTTTCTGGGAATAAAAATTCCACCACATGACAAAACGCTTGGGTGTTGCTGCTGTGCAGCTCCCCCATGCTTACTTAAAAGTTGCCTTGCGATTGTTTCGGTTGTTGAAGCTTTTTTCATCATTTCCCACATCCCCTGTTGATCTCTCTGACAAGTATTGCAATGCCAGTGCCAAAAATGAGGAAGGAAAATAATGGTGATAACCAATTGAATTATAATGTTTTTTCAAGATTCCGAAGAGAAGCTTCAAGAGCAAAAATGGTTTACTTTCACCCCCTTTGAGAAGGTGTTGGCGTGATTTTGACTGATTTGTCGGATAAGGGACAAGAAAGAGGAAGAAGTGAGGGCACATTCTAAAGCAAATTTTTTGTCCGAGTCTAACAGACCTTGTTTTTAAGCAAGGTCTGGTGTTCTTTATCTGCAGTTTTGTACCTTACTGCTAACGGGGAAATCGTTCTACTCCGCCTTGCCATGTTCCATCAATTGCAGCCTGAGCAAATTCAATGATTCTTTTTTCAGCGATGGCAATAACTTTTCTTCCTTCTGGTGTTCTTGTATCTAGCCATGGGTTATGCGCTACTCCTTCAAAAATGCTGATTCCAACAGGATGACCTTCTGCACTGCGCTTTTATGCTAGGTTTTCCCAGAAACGTTCACTGCCCTCAGGATAGCTGGTGTCACTATCGCCCACAATATAAGTGGTGGGTGATGGCCTGCCAGTGTAGGGGCGACTTAGATCGTGGTAATCATTGAAATGCAAAAGTTGTCCAGCAACTGATTTGCGCAGTGCCCACATAAGCCCTCTTGGGTCATAACGATTTTCGGCAATGGTTGAAAGCCTTGCGAGGTCACGCACATTGTATCGAATCCAATCAGGTTTAAAGCCAGAAAGACCAATTTTTCCGGCAAGCAACCTTGGGTATCGATAATCCAACTCGTCAACCACTACCGCTCCAAAACTTCTTCCCATAACAATGAGAGGTTTCTCGCTTCCATCGTCATTGGGATACTGTGCCTTAAGATAAGCTATGTAAGTAGCAAGGCTGTGAGTGAAGCTTGTCATGCTCGAGGTAGCGCTACCTCGATCTCCTAAAACGTGATGAGGAGGATCGATGGAAACACCAAAGACACCTTTGCGCGCCAATGTGCGTAAAATGGGAACTCCAGAGCCGCCAGAAGACCAGGCACCACTACAACCTGGAAGAAAAAGAAAGAGGTATGGAGATGTTCGTGGATCAACAAGCATTGACTGAAAGTGTGCGGTGTTAAATCCCGGATGTACAAATCGCTCGATACCATATTCGGCAAGTTTTGTTTCAGCATACACACGTTGGTATGCTTGTGGAATAGGCGTTGGAGTTGTGCGGTCTGGGATAACATCAAGAAGAGTAAAGAAAATCTTGTCTCCATTTTCTCCAAACTCATATCCCTCTTGAAAAAGATCTCGAATACGTTCACTTTGTGCGAGTGTGATAAAGTTTTGTGAACATATTTTTTGCAAGAGTTCTAGCAATTCTATTCGATCATTCTCGTTTCCAGACGGAGTTAATTCTAGCGTTTGCGCATCAAATCGCACAGCAAGCTCTGTGTTATCGGGGAGCATGGTTAAGGCTATATGCAAGCGTTCGAAACTAGTGACAGGGTTTCCCGTGCTTCCAGTGAGCCAGGCGGCTACTTCGGTGGGAAGTTTTTTCAAAGGTGATCCGTCTTTTGTAACTGGAACCAAATCGATATATGCGCTTCTATCTTCCACAGGAGGAGGCGCGATGACTAAGCTTGCTCCTTCTGCCATGTGATATACGACGTGCCTGGCCGCAGCGTCAGCAATAATCAAGTCTTCCGGTCTTACAAGAGTATGATAATGGTTTGAGAGTGACAACTCAAGAGAAGCCAAGGCTTGGGTTAACAGGCCCAATTCAGATGAACTTAGAAAATTCAGGCGATGAAGTTGTGTATCATCAATACCGCGTTCTCTTAAGAGAGCCGCTATATCATTTTTTGCATTGGCGATTTCGCTGAAAGAAAGAGAAGTGAGCGTCGTTAGATCTCTAATGCCCAGTCTCGCCAAAGTGCGAAGCAGCCTTTCTTTAGTTTTAAACCCAGCATTTAAAGCTGCGACAATGTGCTTTTGAAGCATTGCTCTTTCTCTTTGAAGTTCTTCCAAGGGGCGATCATATCCTTGAGGATTTTCAGCTGAACCCTTATCAAAGTGCCGAGAGAAATAGGCAAGCACAGCATCCAGTTCATCTAACGAAGCTGCAAGAGTTTTTAGCTCATCTGCCTTTATCTGTGCAGGCGTTTCAGCTTTATGAGGAGAAAGGTTGAATGGTGTAAATGCTGGAGGAGCTTCGCCTATGGTTGTTGTTGGTCTTTCGTTTATGTAAGCATGATATGCTTTCCAGAATGCTTCTACTTGTTGGCGGAAAGTTTTTTTCCTTTGAGCTGGTTTTGAAAGTGTTGCAGCTGCCTCCAGCCAATCAAGAGGGAGGCGTTGAAGGGAGTTGTCATCAGGTTTTTTCAACTGCACATTGTGAAGAGCTAAAACGCGAGTTATTTTTTGCACTGCAGCGAAGCTGTCTATCCCGGGTATTGCAAATAGTTCATCTGGAGTAAGAGTTCCCATGCTGCTTATGGTTCGGAGGCCTTGGGGTGCAAGTAACAAAGCTCTCACTTGTGTTTCCGAAAGGAAAACGTCTTTGCTTGTGTCTCCTAAGTTTTGGATGTCATCATTGCTTGCATCAGCAAAGTCCGCAGATGAAAAAGAGGCTTGATTAAGAGCTGATATGTCGAAGGCGAGTAAAGCTTGATTTAACTGCCGAAAGGTCTCTGCGCCATGTAACTCAAGCCTTTTCATTGCGCGCTCTTCTATGCCACCAGGTTTTTTTATCAGTGTAGTAAGTGCATGTCTTTGAAAGCCATTGCTTTGAAGGGTACGGAGCTCATCGAAGAGAGAAGCTGTTTTTTCATTTTTTCTAAACTCTAGTGCTTCAATAAGAGAATGCACTCCGTGTACGGCTAACTCATTTGCAAGGGCGTCCAGCTTTGTTTGAAAAGCTGAACTGCCTGGGTTGAATTCTAAGCGAAATGCTTCAGTCAAACCTAACCTTATTGGTGTGGTAAGTTTATTTATAAGCTGTGCGCGGTCCCGGTCGTTGGTATCAAGAAGCCGAGGTGCATTGTTAACAACATGTGCCCGTATTGCGAGGCTCACAGCTTTTTGTGCTAGCTGTGTGTAGTGTGTTTCCATGAGAAGGCCAAACTGAGCCTGTGTAAAAGAAGCAAGGTGTTCTTTTGTTTGGATTCCGCTCTCCAGTATTCTCTTCGCTGTAGGTGTAGCAACGTCAGCTATGTGTTGTGGTGATGCAACAGAAGTTGAAAAACGAAGTGGTCCAGCAAGATTTGTTCCTTGAGCGAAAACAGAAAGCCTAGCTCTGAATGTTTCCGTGCAACGTGCGCCATCAACGATGTGCGCGGCAATAGAACTTCGAGCAAAAGGAACAGAGGTCATGCCGCTGGGTAAGGTAACCCTTGTAAGAAGTGGAGTTGGAAGGGGTGGAAAATTTGTATTCATGCCTTATCCCTTCTGCGAAACCCATTTTGGATGGTGGCTTTATCCATAGTTTTCTTATCGCTTAAAGCTTGGAAAAGTTGCGTTTTCTTTTTTTCGAGATTGGATGGGGCTTTAAGAAGCGATGACAAGATAAAAAGCTGAGGGCAAAAGGCTCTCTTGGTGCTTGTCTTTTGAAGTAATAGGCTGATTGTATGTGCCAAACTGCATGTCATGGTGTGCTCCTTGAGCCTGAGATAAAAGAATTCAAGCAAGGTTCTACGGGTGTGTAACGAAAGAGACTCCAAATTGTAGGGGAGGGGGTTATTTAGGGGTAGGAACCCCTAGCAGACCTAGGTTAAGCAGGGCGCGAAGAGACAGAGAAAGCACAAGAGTTTTGCTGAAAGAGAGAGAGTTGTTCGTTAAATGTGCCATGTCTTGCGGAGAGCCCTAACAAGAAAAGAAATTCCTTGTCAAATTTTTTTTGAAATGACTTCTGCTAGACATGAAGCCACCGTCATGTTAGCCAGCCTCCCATGTCAGAAATAAAGGAAATTATCCGAAAAACGACAACGCTCGCAAGGCTTGAATTAAGCGAGTCCGAGTTACAACCACTCATTTCAAAAGTGGAATCCATTTTAGCTTTCGTAAAAAAACTCGAAGAGCTTGATGTGAGTGCGGTGGAACCTATGTCGCATGCCGTCTCTGTTTCCGGAGTACTTCGAGAAGATGTGGTGAAAACTTCCACGCATGCCGAAAACATTAAAACACTTTTCCCCGAAAAAGATGGTCCTTATCTTCAAGTTCCAAAGGTTTTAGATCATGAGTAATCTTACATCGTCCACGTTGGCAGAAACAAGAGATCTGCTTCGAAAAAAAGAAATCACTTCAGAAGAAGTCACTCGCGCTTACCTCGATGCGATTCGTGCAAAAGATGAAACACTCAACTGTTTTGTGCATGTGTGCGAAGATCTTGCTCTTGAGAGAGCCAGAGAAACAGATGCTTTGCGGGCGACAGGAAATGATAAGCCTTTGCTTGGTTTGCCTTTTGCGTTGAAAGATATTTTTCTCACCGAAGGTATTCCCACAACCTGCGCTTCAAAAATGTTGAAAAATTATACTGCAGCTTACACCGGAACAGCAGTGAAAAAACTACACGATGCCGGAACAGTATTGCTGGGAAAACTGAACATGGATGAGTTTGCCATGGGGTCCACAAACGAACATTCTGTTTTTGGACCGGTTAAAAATCCATGGAATCCACAGTATATTCCTGGAGGTTCAAGCGGTGGTTCTGCAGCAGCAACCTCCGCAGACCTTTGTGTGGCAAGCCTTGGAACGGATACTGGAGGTTCCATTCGTCAGCCGGCAAGCATGTGCGGTGTTGTGGGAATAAAGCCAACCTATGGCAGAGTTTCTCGTTATGGCGTCATTGCCTTTGCGTCTTCGCTTGATCAAGTTGGTCCACTTACGAAAGATGTTCGCGATGCAGCCCTTGTGCTGGAAGCTATTGCGGGCCACGATGAAAACGATGCCACTTCACTCAACGTGCCTGTCCCAGAATATTCTAAAGTGCTTGGCAAAGATATTGCGGGAATAAAAGTGGGGATTCCTAAAGAATATTTTATTGATGGAATTGATAAAGACGTGAAGGCCTGTGTTCATGCGGCTTTGAAGCAACTAGAAAATCTTGGTGCAAAGCTTGTGGACATCTCACTTCCACACACTGAATATGCAGTCCCAACGTATTATATTCTAGCTCCAGCCGAAGCATCTTCCAACTTAGCGCGCTATGATGGCGTACGTTACGGTTATCGTCATAACGCACAAGACTTAAACGATATGTACAAGCTTTCCCGCAGCGAAGGTTTTGGCGACGAAGTAAAGCTTCGTATCTTACTTGGAACATTTGTTCTTTCAAGTGGATACTACGATGCCTACTATTTGCGTGCACAAAAAGTGCGTCAGTTGATTAAGCAAGATTTTGATAAGGTATTTAAAGAAGTTGATGTGATTGTTTCTCCGGTTGCTCCAACAGCTGCATTTAAATTTAACGAAAAAAGCGAAGATCCAGTACAGATGTATTTGAATGACATTTTAACTATTCCAACAAGTTTGGCTGGTCTTCCGGGAATGTCGGTTCCATGCGGGTTTACGGGTGATGGCCTTCCAGTTGGAATGCAAATTATTGGAAAAGCGCTTGATGAAGAAACATTATTTCAAGTGGCTTATGCTTATGAACAATCAAGTGAATGGCATTTGAAAAAGCCGTCTTTGTCATTGTGAAGGTAGCCATTCAGTAATATTTTTTTGTCATCACGAGGAGTGAGTCGACGTGGTGATCTCGATTTTTCAATTGTTCGAGTAGATTGCCACATTTTTGTTTCACAAAAACTCGCAATGACAGATTAACATTTTTTTTGAAAGTGATCACATGAAGTATGAAATTGTAATTGGCCTTGAAGTTCATGCGCAGCTTAATACCAACACCAAAATGTATTGCTCGTGTTCAACTGCGTTTGGCGATGAGGCAAATATTCACATCTGTCCTGTCTGTACTGCGCAGCCAGGTGCTTTGCCGGTGGTGAACCGCCAGGCTATTGAAAAAGCCATCAAGGCTGGTTTAGCGCTAAGCTGCGAAATTCATCACACGAGTGTTTTTTCCAGAAAAAATTATTTTTATCCCGATCTTACGAAAGGCTATCAAATTTCTCAGTTTGATTTACCTCTTTGTACCAATGGAAAATTAGAAATCGCGCTTGAAAACGAAGAAATAAAATCAATTCACCTTCAACGTATTCACTTGGAAGAAGATGCAGGCAAGTTGCTTCATGACGAAGGCCATGCCGATAAAAGCCATGTTGACTACAATCGCTGTGGCACGCCGCTTATTGAAATTGTTTCTGGCCCCGATATGCGCAGTGCTGAAGAAGCAAGTTTATACCTTAAAAAACTTCATGCCGTTTTGGTGTACCTCGATGTGTGCGACGGAAATTTACAAGAAGGCAATTTTCGATGCGATGCCAATGTTTCCATCAGACCAGTTGGCGAAAAAAAGTTTGGCATGAGAACGGAAATGAAAAATTTAAATTCATTTCGTGCGGTGGAAAGAGCTATTCGTTACGAAGCGCTACGACATCAAAAAATTATTGAAGAAGGTGGAAGTATTGTTCAAGAAACAAGGCTTTGGGATGATGCAAAAGGTTCAACGCATTCTATGCGCAGCAAAGAGGAAGCTCATGACTACCGCTACTTTCCCGACCCCGACTTATTGCCGCTTGAAGTAAATGTGGCTTGGATAGAAAAAGTGAAAGCCGAACTTCCAGAACTTGCCACGGAAAAAGCGAAGCGCTTTGTTTCTGAGTATGACATTCCAGAATATGATGCCCAAGTGCTTACAGCCGATAAACACCTTGCGCATTATTTTGAAAAAGTAGTGAGCATTTACAATGCCCCGAAAAAAATTTCAAATTGGATCATGACTGAGTTGCTTCGGGAATTAAATCTTGAAGGTATTTTCATTTCCAACTGCAACATAAAACCAGAGTCACTGGCCGCACTTGTAAAAGCAGTAGAAGAAAAAGAAATTTCAGGAAAAATTGGAAAAGAAGTTTTCTTGCTTATGTACAAAACAGGTTCATCCCCAAAGCAAATCATTGCAGAGCAAGGGTTTGCCATGGTGAGTGATACAGGTGAGCTTGAAAAATGTATCGACGAAGTTCTAAGCGAAAATCCAAAACAACTTGCAGATTATAAATCTGGAAAAGATAAACTTTTCGGTTTTTTTGTGGGTCAGGTTATGAAAAAAACAAAAGGTCAAGCAAGTCCAGATCTTGTGAATGAACTTTTAAAAAAGAAGCTCTAGAAACCAGTACGTTAACTGTCATCCTGAACGAAGTGAAGGATCTCCGCGTAAACACAGTAGATTCTTCGCTTTGCTCAGAATGACAAGGAAGTGATTATGCTCATCAAAACCATTCAGTGGAAAGAAAATAAAATTATTCTTCTCGATCAACGAAAGCTTCCACACGAGGAAGTGTATCTCGAATATGAAGATTACGAATCACTTGCCCGAGCTATTGAAATTATGGTGGTGCGTGGAGCTCCCGCAATTGGTGTAGCTGCGGCTTATGGTGTTGCACTTGGAAGTTTTGGCATCGGGGTAAAAACGTTTGCCGAATTTTTTGATCGCATTGCTGTTATTTGTGATAGGCTTGCCAGCACACGTCCAACGGCAGTAAATTTATCTTGGGCTTTGGAACGCATGAAAAAGTGTGTTGTGGAAAATGCAAAACTTCCTTTGGAAAGTATTAAGCAAAAATTGAAAGAAGAAGCTGTCCTCACTCATGAAGAAGATATTTCAAATTGCAAAAAAATGGGCGAATTTGGCGCAGCACTTTTTTCAGATGGTGATAATGTGCTCACGCATTGCAATGCCGGCGGCTTAGCCACCGGTGGTTTTGGAACGGCGCTTGGTGTTCTTTATACTGCCGAACAACATGGAAAAAGTTTGTCAGTCTATGCAGATGAAACGCGTCCACGTCTTCAAGGCGCAAGCCTTACCGCATGGGAGCTTCAGAAGTATGGCGTTCATGTAACGGTGATTACAGATAACATGGCTGCAAGTTTGATGAAGGCAGGAAAGGTAGACAAAATCATTGTTGGTGCCGATCGCATTGCCAAAAATGGAGATGTGGCCAACAAGATTGGCACCTACAGCCTTGCTGTACTTGCACACTATCACAAGATTCCATTTTACGTAGCTGCACCGCTTTCTACGTTTGATCGAAATGCAAAAACGGGTGAAGATATTCCTATCGAAGAACGTGCCGAACAGGAAGTGAGCCATATAGGCTCATTTCACGTCACTCCAAAACACGTGTCCATTTATAATCCTGCATTTGATGTGACTCCACATGGTCTTATTACTGCCATCATCACGGAAAAGGGAATTTTAGAGGCACCCTTTGTGCGTTCGATTTCAGAACTTTTTTAAAAAAATAAGCTCAGTTTGTTTTTTTTCTTTGACAAGAAAGCCTTGTTGCTACTAGCTTGGCCGTGATGTCACACAATATGAAAAAACAAGCCTCCTCTTCTTTCAGCAATGCGTTTGCTTGTTCTTTCTATTTCTCTTTCTATTTTTGGGGCTAATCCCCTAAAATACCCCCCAACCCCCCTTAATTTGTCTGTTTTTTTCAATCTCACTCAGAGAGAAGTTTTTAGCGTTTAGGAGTTTTTTGTGTACATTCATTCATTACCGTTTTTCCCTGTTACCCAAGGCTGCATGAGAGGTTGCCGATGACAACAGGTCTTCCTCTTTTTCAGGTTTTTTCGACAGCTCTTGCTCCAACTCCGTCGCAAATGAAGCCAAGCTTACTTCTCCCAGCTATACGCGGTGGTGTTCCTGGCACAGCAGCGAGTAGCATCTATCTTCATCCCACACATTCTTTGGCCTTTTTAGTACTTACTCACACCAGATTGCGCGTGCCAGCTCCTTTGCGTGAAGTGGGAAGCGCAACTCAAAGTTCACCGGCTTTCATGGTGTTAGAAAAAGCGGGAATGAACGACCGTGCTTCTACCCATCTTTATACTGAAGCTCAGATAGCATTTTTAATCCAAGAACCCATTGATCATGAGCTTCGCGTGCAGTTGAGAGATAAACTCCAAACACATATTGCTGCACAACTTAATGACGATGAAATACATTCCGACGCTTTTTCGTCAGTGCAACTCACAGGAGTTTTAACTGAAGTGTTAGATGTATTTGAAAACAATGAACTTGCACATCAGCTTTCCGTCGATATTTCCGAAGCTTTACAAAGTGATGCTGTAAGAAAAAAGTTGCTTGCAAAAGGAAAACAAAAAAATCCAGCTCAACAAGTGGCTTGTGATATTGCAGCCAAATATTTTCAGCGTGATCATAGAGCTTTTGTAGAGCTTGCCGATGAAAAAAAGAAAGCAATTCTTTCTGAGATGAAAACTCACTTGGCAACACAGGATAAAGCGTTTGCCTCTGAAATTGAACATTCTGTTGAACGCTTACTTGAAGGTGAGCAAGTGCATGCAGCACACATGAGAAAAGCAGTGAATGCTTTTTTGGTGCATGGTTTTCGAACTCTTTCTGATCTTTCGTCTTTGTCTGAAATTGACTGTTTATCACTTTTTGGTTTTCCCAATTATCATAGCGCAGTGCTTGAGGTAAAAAAACAGCTTGCTTCGCTTGGATACACGTTAAGAGAAGTGAGTGAGGATGATTTAGAGCAGCTTCCACTTAATGCGATTATTGTTCGTTCTCTTTTAGACGAACTTCAGCTTTCAGTTTCTCATCCAGGTGGAGTAAATAAATATACATTCGCTGCATTGCTCACAGAATATGCTGCAAACTTAAAAGCTTACCTTGAAGAAAGATTGAGTGATGAAGCTGCTCCAAGTCTTGTAATTCCTGCTCTTGCGGGTGGATTGATAGAAAATCTATACCGTCAACTTGCTGAGAGCGAATCTGTTTTGCTTCAGCATCAAAAGCAAGAAGGTTACGATGATACTTTCGAAGCTCGCAGACGAGAGCTTCAGGCTTTGATGAAAGCTTTGGACCTCACAATTGCAAAAGCAAAAATACAGCATTCGCAAGTGATTACAAAACTGCGTCAGCTTGGTGTAAGCAATATTCATGATCTCACGCAAGTTTCTGCAAGTGAATTGCAAATGTACAAAAAAGATCTCGATCGGCTTTTGAAAGCAAAAGATAAGTCGCTTGAACTTCAGCTTCCAAACTTCTCTCTAGCAGAAACTGAAATGATTCAGTTTGCATTGCACCTCGTGGGAAAAGAATTTTCTTCTCTTTATCATACTACTTTTTTGCCAGCAGATTTAGAAGCTCCGGCAGAAAATTCGGCTCAGGTTTTTTTTGAAGGTGCTGGCTTGTATTTGCTCCCACCTGAAAATTCAGATCCAATTTCTTTTGATCGTGTGCCATTGCTTCGCGAAGGTTCTCCGCTTGCAAGTCTTCCTTCCGAAGCGCTTGCATGGCTCACGCAAAAGGGAAGTACAGCAGAAGTTTCTTTTGATCGCTTGTTCCTTTCACTGACACTTCTTCCAGCTTGGACAGTGTATACGCCTGAACGAAATAATACGCATTTACAGGTTCATGTGGCTAAGGTTGAGCTCGTGGATGATGGAAACGCTGAACGTCATCAAACTCTTCGTGCTGTGCTCTCACGCATTGAATCACAAGGCTTCATTTCACTTGAAGAAGCTGACATCATTCGTGCGAACATTCGTGAACCTCATGGTGAAGAACGTGGAGATGTCATTCAGTTTTTGCTTCCGGATATAAGGGTTGGCGAAACGCAAGACATTGCGCTTCGTCCTGAATACCAAGTGGATTACACCGCTTCGCGTTTATCTGCTTATGGTTTAGAGCGTTATTACGATGGACGTTTTGGACATTCCATTTGGAGAAGTGGGCTGGTTGATCCAGCTGCGTCGCCGTTTCATCTTGTCTTTCTTCCAGGTTGTGGTGGAGCTTGGTCGTGCGGTGCTTCGGGTGCTGTCTTGATTGAAGCCTTTGCAAAAGCGAAAGCTTCGGTGTTCTCGCTTGATTTGCCGTACCATGGTTTGAGTTCTCAGGGTGAAAGTTCATCTAGTATGGATGCCTTCATGCAATCTCTTTTTCTCTACTTGAGTGCATTGAAACAAGAATATAGGAAACCGATTTTTCTCATGGGAAGAAGTTATGGAGCAAACTTGGTGGAAGAGCTTGATTGGAGATATGGTGATCGTAATGTGATTGCCGGAAAAATTCCACTTTCTGGTTTTCGATCAGAATGGATTCGTTACAACATGAATGATATGTCTGATTTATCGCGAAGAGGGTTAACGCGGTTGAATATGGATGGCCTAATGTGGTCGCGTCGAAAAGCTATCGAACATGGTTTCCAACACTTTGGAATGTTTTCTGATTTTTCACAATTACCAGCTCATAGAAGAGTAAGCCCAACGTTATATCTTGTTGGTGATGGTGACAGTTCTTACCCTGGTGCAAATGAACAGTTATGGGTGAATGCTGCAAATGAACGGGAGCGTCAAGGTTTTCAAGTTGGTACAACCGTAATAGAAGGTGCTGGGCACAATCCTTTTTTAACTCCAACTGCTGATGATCCAGAAGCAGAGATAAAAAGAGCCGCTGCGTCGCTTGCGATGAAGCAAATTTTTGGTTTTGTTGGGAAAGTTTTAGGAAATGAATGGAATGGCGGTGTGACTCGTTTGAATGTTGCAAATGAAATGGCTGCAGGTGGAAGAAAAAAGAAAAAATAAAATTCTATTCATCAGGAAAAATTTGATCTTTTTCAGAAACTTTGAGGCCAAGTGCTAAAAGCATTTTTCGTTTTGTATCCATGCGACATGAATATCCTTTTTCCACACGATCAACAGTGAGAGGAGAAATTCCTGCTTTGCGTGCAAGTTCCGCTTTGCTCATCAAAAGTTGCTCACGAAATTTTCGTAAGTTATTTTGAATACGGCCCTTTTTTTGCTTCTGAGGCGCTACTGGTTGTGCTTCGTGATGATTCATGGTCGCTTCTCTTCTCTACTTTTAAGGTTAAAGTCAAGGTATATGCCCTCATTATACACTTATATCCTTAAGATGGGTCAAGAGTTTTCTTAATTTTTTATATTTAACATGTATTTTATATTTAAATTATATATTAAATATATATAATTATGCATGATAATAAAGTTGAAAGAGGCTTATTTTTTGCTTGATTTGGTTTTATGGCGCATAAGGCCGGAAAGAAGGAGGTTGAAGGCTTATTTTACGTAAAAGCCTAAATACCAGTGGAGAATTTCTCTTCCAAAATAGAGATAGAAGAGCGCTGCTGCCGAAAGAAATGGCCCAAAGGGTAAAGCGAGCTTCATGTTTTTGCGTTGAACGATCATGATGAAAATTCCAACAATACTTCCGATGATGGAACTGAAAAGAAGAATAAACAAAACTCCTTTCCATCCAAAAAATGCTCCAAACATTGCCGCAAGTTTTATGTCTCCACCGCCGAGGCCTTCTTGTTTTTTTATTTTTTCGTAGAGGAACGCGATAAGAAAAAGAAACCCAGCACCAATGAGAATGCCCAAGCCAGAGGAAATAAGTTGCGCGAAATGTGTTCCTGGCGCGCTCAGAATTTGGGTGATGATGATGCCTGCAGCAATTCCCGGTAGCGAAAACACATCGGGAATAATAAAATGTTCAAGGTCGATAAAAGTAATTGCAATAAGTGGCGCCACAAAAAAACAAAAGTAGAGCAAAAAGTGAAGCGGACTTGCTGCGAGATGCCAGGTAAGCAATGCCAAAAGTAAGCTGATGAGTTCAACCAGTGGATAGCGAAGGGGAATGCGCATGCCGTTGTGGCGCGATTTTCCGCGGAGTAAAAGATAGCTGACAAGCGGAATGTTTTCCCACCACGCAAGTGGTTTTCCAGTGTGAAAACATTTTGAGCGCGGTGTAACAATGGATTCACCTTTGGGAATGCGAACAATGCACACGTTAAGAAAGCTCCCAAAAATGGCGCCAAAAATGGCAACGAGAAAATAAAGATACCACGTTGGAAGTGAAGAAAGTGCCTGCATGAAATAACCTAACTTATTCTAATTCAGCAAGCGCTGCTTGCGCTGCAGTGTTTTCAGGATTTTTGTGCAACAACAGCTGGTAGATTTTTTTTGCACGCTCGGTGTGACCTTGAGATTTAAAAATGTTGGCCATGGTGAGGGTGCGCCACGCAGCTGGAATTTCGGTTTGAACTTCAAGTTCTTTATGGTTGTCTGATGTTGATTTCTCTTGAACCCTTTTTTCTTCTTGTGCAGTTTTTAGATTTTGTGTTGGCGGGGTAATTTCTGGAACAGAATGAGTGCTTTTCTTTTCCGAAGTGGAAGGAGCGATCGTTTCTGTTTCAGATTTTGTTTCTAGCGCAGGTTCGCAATCGGAAGAAATGTTTTCATCTTGCGCCTGAGACTCTTGCTGTACTTCAACTTCCCGTTCAAGCCTTGCAATGATGGCATCGTATTTGAGTTGTACTTCTGGAGAAATTTCTTGAGGGGGTTCTTTTCTTTTACTGCTGAGTTTTTTCAACTCTTCACGTTTGCGCTCTTCTTTTTCGAGGCGAATTTGTTTTGCGATGTGGCTTTCGACATTCAGTTTTTCTTCAACTTTTGTGGCAAGTTCAAGAGCTTCTCTATTGTGAGGATGGCGTTCCAAAATAAATTCTAAAGTGTCGAGAGCTTTTTGCCATTTGCTTTGCTGAATAAAAATTTTCGCCATCACAATGCGGCCGGTAACCAAGTAGGGATGGCGCTCTAAGCCTTCTTTGCAAATATCGTAAGCTTCATCAACTTGCCCGTAGCGCAAAAGAAAATCTGCGATAGAAGCAAAGACAATTGACTGCGGATTGTTTTGCCATTGCTGATAATAGCGAAGAAAGAGCGAATTATTCATGAGTTCGGGATGCATAGATTGCGCGAAGCTAATGAAAGTTTTTTGCGAAGGCAAGCGAATTTCAATTTTTATCATTCTCGAATGAACTTATAAGGAGTCAAACAATTTGCTGTCATTGCGAAGAAGCGTAGCGTATGTGGCAATCTCCTCTGACAATTCTGATTTTGCTATAGTCAAATACTTAAATTGTCCGAGGAGATCCTTCCTGCCCGTCCGGCAGGCGGGCGTTACACTCAGGATGACAAAAAATAAAATTGATCGAGGAGATTGCTTCACTGCGTTCGCAATGACAGAGAGTCGTGGAAATGACAAAAACAGAAAAACTAAATTCTTGCACTTTTGAAAAAATCCTGAATGTATGAGCTCCGCAATTTAGCGTAGGAAAAGACTTTAACCTTAGCTCCTTAAAAAAGTATGAACATTCTCAACAAGGAAAGTATTCTCGAGCAAGCGGCTCTTTTTTTAGAAGAGGGAAAAATTGATCGTGCTATTCGAGAATACGAAAAAATTCTCGCCATCGATGCCGATGACACCCGCGTACACTTGAAACTTGCCGAGCTCTACAGCAAAAACAAACAATTGAACCAAGCCATCAAGAGTTACTGCGAAGTGGCAAAAACCTACGCCAAACAAAAATTCTACCTCAAAGCTGTAACCGTTTACAAAAATGTGTTGAGGCTCAATCCCTCTTTGATGGAAATCAATCTTGAGCTTGCATCCCTTTACGAAAAAATGGACTTGAATACAGATGCCGTAAAACAGCATCAAATTATTGCCAGCGCTTATGAAAGAAGAGGGCAAACGAAAGACCTCATCAAAGAACGTGAAAAAATTGTACAGCTTCTTCCCGATCACATTCCTTCCAGACTTTTGCTTGCTGAACTGTATCAACGCAACGCTGAAACCGATCTTTCCATCGATCAATATGAAGCTATGGTTGCGTTGCTGGAAAAACAAGAAGGCACAGAAACAAAGCGTGCTGAATATTACGAAAAAATTCTGCATCATCGTCCGGATCGCGTTAAGATGTTTCGTGACTTAGTTGCCATTTATCACGAGCAGAAAGAATTTAAAAAAGCGCTTAAGTGGTTGGAAGAAAAAAGTGACATCACTCCTTACGATGTTGATCTGCTTTCTATTCAAGCTGAAATTTATGCTTCTTTGAATCAGCTGGAAACAGCCAGAAATACTTACTATGCGCTGGCCGACTTATATTTAGATCAACATGATATTGACGCCGCTTTAAATGCCTATGCTGAAGTGTTGGTGTTTTTGCCAGAAGAAGAAGAAAATATTCGCAAACATACCGAAGAGTTTGAAGAAGGCACTTTCGACATTGTGCTTTCCAGAGTGCAAGAACGTCGCGCGCAAATTGATGAGCAAGTGAAACAAAAAGAAGAAGAAGAGCGGAAAAAAGCGGAAGCAAAACAAAATTTAGCGGATGAAGCAAAACGTGAAGAGGAAGAAGAATTTAACCGACAACGTTTGGAACGTATCAAGCAAATTCAAAGTAAACTTGGAAAAAAAGCAGATGCTAAGCCTTTGGAAAAAAAGAATGAAAAAATAAAGCAGAAAAAAAATGTCAATGTGGAAAAGAAAGAAACAAAAACGCCGCAGAGTAAAGAGAAAGAAATCACTTCGCCAGATATTGTCCTTTCTCCTTCGACAGATTTTTTACCGTCGCAGAAAAAAGTGCTCTCTACTATAGATGCCAGTCTCAAGCTTGCCAAAGCCTACAAACGCATGGGGTTAAAAGACGAAGCCAAAAATGAACTTCAGCAGTCGAAGGCGGATGTGCAAGAATTGCTGCAAAAAAACGACACCGAAGAACTTCGCAAAAAGCTAGAAGAAATCGAAAACCTGCTTGAGTCTTAGTGCGACCTCCCGCAAACATGCTTTTTTATTGACTTTCCGGATGGTGTGAATACTTACAAAAATTCACAAAGGAGAGGGCGTATGTTTTTAGATCGTACAGGTGTTTCAAGGTTAGTAGCTCCCGTTCAAGCTCCACTTGGTGTGCAGATGGTGCAAGGCTTAACGCTTGCAACGACGGAGGACACAGATACAGCATTTCAAGCTTGGAGTTCCTTAAGAGCGAGCTTCGGTGACAATCATTCTGCCTTTCGTGGTTATGTGTTTCCAAACCAAGGTTCAATTCAAAATGTGCGAGATGTTGTTGGTGCCTATGCACTTAAGCCCCTTCAAACAGCCTTCGACAGAAGTTTAGAGCGCTTAGTGGTAAAGCAAGCTCAAGTGAGAACTCCAAGCGACTTCATGCTTCTTGCAGGTGCAGAGCTGTTGGTTTCACCTCCAGCAATACTTACAGGTGAAAATGGAAACCTTCCTTTCGAAGGTGAAGTGATTCCTTTGATTCAGCTTGCGAATGCTGGCTTACTTTCAAAAGAGCGCGCGTTGGCTTTTACGCGCGCTTTAGAGCCTGCGCGAGCATCTTATGAAAAAGCATTGCGGCGTCGCATTGGACTTGAAACTCACTGGAAATTTCGATGGGGAAACGCTCATCCAAATCGAATTGCAGAACTTCATGAAAATGACAGTGATGCAATTAATTTGCTTAATGTCCATCGCTGTCTTCAGGCTGGTATTTTGGGAGTTGCTCTTTCTCTTTTCGCTTCCTATCCTCTATTTTTTGGCAATCAATCACTCCAAGAAAAAATATCAATTTTATTGATCGATGCTTGTATGGGGGTTGGCGGTGGTGCTCTGCTTGACGTGATGAATGAGATGCGAGCTCCTGTAACAGTAAGTGAACGCAGGAGAAGTGAAGCCTTGAAGCACGTGCAAAGGATGGGTGACACTTTGAAAGTTTTTGAACAAGAGCTCAGCAGAAATGCAGCAGGAGAAGTGTGAAGTGGGAATAGGTGGCATCCCAACTGCGCCAGCTGCTCATCATCCGCTTGTGCTTCCGCGCCCGCTTGGCCCCACGATGATGTATGCGCTCCACCTTGCTAAGGCAAAAACTCCTTTGGCAATCGAAACGTCTTTTCGTTCTTTGTGTGCTTTACTTGGAAGATCCAATCGTTTTCATTTCCCTCCTCATCTTTCTTCTTTTCAAGCAAGAGATATCCAAGAAGTGCAGACAGAACTTTTGGATGGCGTGGCATCTGCTGTTGAAGGCGCTTTGGAAAGCCGTGTTTTCCAAGATCCAAGAGAACATGGTGAAGCCTCAAGTATGATTGTGAGAGCTGGCGCAGAGTTGATGCTTACAATTCCTGCTGTTCTAAAAAGACAAAATCGCGAAGTGCCTTTTGATGGTGAGGTCATACCTCTTGTTGATTTGGTTACCTATGATTTGCTTTCTGTTGAAACAGCCCTCCGCTTTGTAAGTGGCTTGCAGTCTGAGCTTCCCGTGTATCTACGAGAACTTCACAGAAGAATTGACCTGGAAGGTTATGGCAGTTTTGATTTGAACAGATTCCGAGGAAGTGTTCCCAGGCCAGGAAAAGTGAAAGCATGGCTTGCAGAAAATCCCGTTGAAAAAGGAATGAAACTATATCACGGCGATTACCAGGCGGATCGTTTGAAGACTGCTCGCCCGGCTCGTCATGCTTTTGCTTTTTCGGCTCTTACCTTCCTTTCGTTTGCTTTTGGATATACACAGACTGATTTTATGCAAGCTTTGCAATTGCAGTTTTCTATGAGTCTTGCTGCATATGCTGGTGTGTCATGGCTAGACGCGAAAAGATGGAGAGAGAATGCTAAAACATCAACAGATCTGTCTGCGATGCTGTATGTCTTGCCACAAGTGCAAACCTTATGGGGAAAGCTTTCAGACATTCATCGAGTTTTAACAGATATGAAGGAAGCTGCAGATTTAGAAGCAGCATTAGAAGCTGGAACTGTTTCAGTAGCCATCCACTAAAATTACAACACATCACTCACACGAATGTTGGTATCGTTGGGAAGTGAGCGGGCGAAGATGAAGCTGGCTCTGCCGTCAGAGTAGGTCCAAATTTCTGGAAGAATCAAAATTTGCAAAGGGGAGAGAGTTGGGAAAGTGGCGTCAGTAAAGCCGATGCCGTCTGGAAGGTTTTCGGCTTCATTTTCAAGTGCACTTGAAACCAAACCCCATTGAAAAGCATTTGGTGAACGAAATCCAAACGCATTTCCGGTGCTGTCACTTAAATCTCCATTAAATATTTGCGCAGCTGTTAACACAGCTTGATCGTAAGCCGTGTGAAAACTGCTTGAAAGAAAATTTCGGTCTTGCGCATTTGTGTACACCGCATGCGAACTGTCATCAGTGTTGACGGGAGAAAACTGATTTGGCGCTTCAATCACAGCATTATAATACGAGACTGGTGCGTTGGCTTCAAAGTCAACTTGATCTGCACCAAATAAACCTGCGTTTCCATCTTCTAAAATTAAATCAATTCTGTTTTTAACCACACTCGCCAAAGCTTGTGCTGTTGTGCTTTGGCTGGCAAGCGTTACAAAACCAGATTCCGTTTCAGCTTCATCTGCAATTTGAGTTGCAGCTTCTGCCACTAAAATTTGAATGAGTCGTTGCGGTGGAATAGTGACTTCATAAACTGAATCAAGCTCAGTGCCATTTTCTGTGCAACGAATTTCAGCAACGCCTTCTGCTGTTGGAGTTAACTTTGCACCAGCGCCTTTAGCTATGCTGGAAAAATTGTCTCTGGCTGCAATGGTGATTATATCAGGATTTGCGGTGCAGCTCACTTCTATCTCATCGGCAAAACTTAACTCGTTTCCGCTTGCATCGATGAGTAAAAGTTCTTCCCGCCCGGGCGCTACTCCGCCAAGGGCAAGCGAAAGCTTTAAAGTGGGATCGCTCACGCGGCTAGGCGAGCTTGAACCGCGATCAAAAAGATCGAAGGGATTGTAGGTGAGGTAACCGCACGCCGGAAGGGAAAAAAAGAGAAGGGTGAGAAGGAAAATTCGTTTCACGAGAGCCTAGCTATAAAGCACTTGTGTGAAGATGTCGAACACTTTAGAAGCGCTTGCATTCTGCCCATGGCTGCACTAGGGGAATTACGCTTTGGCGCGACAGATCACTTTCAACATGGATTACAGACGATGGCAAAACATGAAAAAATAGCAGGTATTCGTGGCATGAATGACATGTTCCCGGAAGAGTGTCTTTACTGGGCGCAACTAGAAGAGACCGCGAGACGGCTTTTTGCCAGCTATGCTTACGGCGAAATTCGCACGCCCATTGTGGAACCAGCAAAACTGTTTAAGCGCGGCGTTGGTGAAGGCAGCGAAGTGGTGATGAAAGAAATGTACGAATTCACCGATCGCAGTGGAAATGAGTTATGTCTTCGCCCAGAAGGAACAGCATCTGTTGTTCGCGCTTATGTGAATGCAGCAGTGC
>PCXC01000043.1 GCA_002796345.1 Deltaproteobacteria bacterium CG11_big_fil_rev_8_21_14_0_20_42_23
TCGCCAGCACTTTCTGTTTCAAGCAATCTTCCTCATGCTGTATCAAGCTATAGCCTAAAAGGAATTTCTCCTCTCGAGCCCATCACCATTGTGGTTGGTGTGATTGCCTTAGGCTCACTTTTTCTTTCTGCTTGTGACGATGGTTCAAAAGCTGACAGCAACACCATGCAAGGTGGAGAGGGTGGAAAAGATCCTGGCACGGGCGGAAATGGTGGCATGGGTGGCGTTCCTGGAGCTGGCGGTCAATTCGCAGGCAAGCCAGACGCAGAGCCCGATGCAGAAGCTATCCTTGATATGGGCGTGTCGCCGGATGCCGAAGGTAAAAAAGATGCCGGTGTTGATGCGGCCCCTGATATGAGACCGAAAGAAGTTGATGGTGAAGCTTCGGATATTCATGTTGATGCTGGCGTTGATGTCATCATTCCTGATGCAGCGATTGATGCTGCTCTCATTGAAGATGCCAGTATTCCAGACGCTATGCCAGATGCAAAAGAAGCTGATGCTGCAGACGCATTTGAAACACCAGACACCGCCCCGCGTGATGCTGCCATTGATGCAGCTGAAGATCTGGGGAGAGTGATAGTACCAGATGCAGGTGTTGATGCAGAAGCTGATATGTCTATTGATGCCACAGTTGATGCTGAAGTTGATATGAGCCTTCCCGATGATGGCGTAGATGCTGAAGCAGATGCCGGTCTTCCAGACATGAGTGTAGATGCAGAACCCGATACAGCGATTGATGCTGCTCCAGTTGTAGAAGATTCTGATGATGATGGCATTCTCGATGAAAATGATAACTGCCCATCTATTGCAAATGCAGGGCAGGAAAATCAAGATGGAGATGCACTTGGTGACGCCTGTGATCTGGTAAATGACTCATTCGTCACTTTTGCTTTTTTGGAAAGTGGCTGCCAAGTCGTTGATTTAAAAATGGTAGCAAATCAAAATACCGAAAGCCTCTTGGGTGTTTGTGACTTTGGAAACAACACCGTTTTTGAATGTTCTGGGGAAGGGGAAGCCACTTGCCATGTCGTTACATCCTTTTCACCACTGCATGAAGATGCAGAAGGCATTCAACATGAAATGCATCCATTTCAACTTCTGAACATCGGAGCCTCTCTTGAAAATGGCTGGATGATGGTTCTTCAACAAAGTCATCTTGGACTTCCAAGCCTTGTCACTATTGATCGCGATGGCAATCCTGAAGCATCTCGCCTTAAAGATGAAACAGCTCTTCCAGAAATCACAATTAGTTCGGGAGGGGGGACACTTCGAATTCGTCCAGACTCTCATGCTGGAGCAGCCTTCATCAATGAACAGCTTTATGTCGGTTTACGAAGTGGTCAAACTTCTCTCATTATTCCTCTTGAACACAATGCAAACGGTAGCATCATCACCACAGGTATTTCTTTTCCCATTAGAACCACCCGGAAAAATCTTATTTCCGTTGTAAACGTAGATGATACAACGCTTGCCGCCGTGCACCTTGGGAATAATGAAGAAAATGCTTCTATTGTTACAATGTCTCTTAATGGGGAAACTGTAGTTCGTGATCAGATTTTTGACTTAGGTGGACAGGATCTTCAAAATTCACGCGCAGTTGCGGTGACGGAGGACAACCGATTTCTTTTTCTCGCAGCTGCAAATGGCACAACACTTCTTAAAATTGACCTTCAAAGTAATCCTGACAACCCGAATATTCAGTCCTTTGATCTGTCAGCTCACCTTGAGGGCAACATTGCAGCAATGAAATTAAGAGGAACTCAACTTGTTCTCAGCGGAACTCAGAATAAAGTTATAATGTTTGACCTTGAGCGAAATAGCGTTACCTGCTCAACAAACATAGGATCAAATTCAACCGCCATCGCTCTTGACCAAAGTGGACTTGTGTATCTTTCAGCGGGGGATATCGGGAACCAACACATTCTTCGCTTTAATCCAACCGACGTGTGCCTTCAGTAGAATCTTTCTTTATTTTAAATGATGTCGCATAACAAATCTTATGTTAAATTACTTCTGGATATATCAGTGAACAAAATTTTGAGACACCAGGGAAATAACCAACAAAAGGCTCTATGCTTTCCACCTTTCTGGTTGTGATTTGTGGAAGCCATACGCAACGAACTTCCTCTTCAATTTCAAAACTCTTAGGTTTTAAAAAAATGGGATCAGTCTCATCCCAGTTTTCTGACGTGAAATTCTGCCTATTATATTTACAATCCCGAAAAATAGCCTTATCAAACTCTCTGTTTTCCAAAGCACTTATTGAAGAAAAAAAAACCTTCCGCATCGCAAATTTCAACGCACACATCGTAACAAGAAAACCGTTGAAGCAAGCCTGCAAAATTTTTTGACCTTGATGCACAAAAAATATGACAATCCAGGCTGCGCTGTTTTACCGTTATGGTACCACGACAATTAAAAGTTGCTCCTTCACCATTTTGTATGGCACTTCTTATTTGGACAGGAATTTCATTCGGACCTGTTGCAAAAAAATTTCCGGCATGGGACATTTTAATCCCTTCCTCTTCATCTCTGAGCTGTTCTTCCTCTATCTTTCGACAGTTATACAGCGTATTTATATATAATCTGTCATTTTGAAGCAAATCAAGGGCATCTCTATGACGCATGTACTTGTATAGCTTCACTCAAAACCCTCTCGCATAGAGTTATTGCAATAAAGATGAAATCCTCTTAACTTTCCCAAAATCCGAAAAAGAAAACAATCATGAAAAACATCTCTCTTTCCAAATCCGATTTTGCAATCGCACTTTACATATACAATTTATCACTTATGTTAGAAACGGTCTCTCAGCGGTGATGAGTGTGAATTTTGTTGTTAGGGGAAATTGGTAGCTTTGGTTTGAGAAGACCATATAATTCAGCAGTACTTCTTTCTACCAATTTAACAATAACCTATCTGAAACAACTTCTGACTCCAAAGTTTTATCCTTCAATTGAAAGCGTCGAAGCATTGATCGACCACAATTCACATATTCACAACGCTTAAATAATTTTTTAGGGATTTCAATATCACACACTTCTAAGCCCGACTTTTTAGTCCCATCAATAGAAAGTAAAATAAATATTCCTTTACTTGTTGCCTTTTCAATAGCAGTGAATAATCTTTCTAAAGAAAAACTTTGTGCGCCATACAAAATAGTCTGACTGTGAACATAAGGAGGATCGCAATAAATTACATCTCCTCTTTTTGCCTGATCAAAGAGAACTTCAAAATCGGCATGATACACCTCAACATTTTTAATTCTATTATTCCAAAGGTTTGCTCTCATTTCAAAAGATAATGGAGATATTGGATCGTGTACTCCACAGGGTGTGCTTATCGCACCATCAGCTTTTCTAAATCTAAGGACGCCACCGTAGCAAGATCGCGAAATAAATAACAAGTCTTTAGGGTTTGGGTTTTGATTATAGGAGTCACGAATTTTTTCGAATGCTTTTATTTTTCCAAACTCATCTATTAATTGAAAATTTGATTTATACCAATCTATTACTATTTGGGGATTTTTACTTAATGTATCCCACAGCTCGGCAAGCGGCTTTAGAAGATCACCCGCAAAACCCTTCTTAGGGGCTAGGGTACCAAGAACAGCTCCACTCCCTATAAAAGGTTCATAATAGTTTTTAAAATTATCTGGGAAGTAAGAAATAATTTCGTGTGCAAAACGTTGTTTATTGCCAACCCACTTTAAAAATTGAGTTTTAAAAGGCACTACCTTATCTTGAAGAACTATTTTCTTTTCTGAGAATAATTGGGTTTGTTGCATATAATGATCAATATTCTAAAGTGGAATAAATGTCAAATATTTAGCCTTGAATTCGATTTTAGAATAAGAGAACAACAATGTCTAGAATGCATAAAGAAAAACTTCTCTTTATAAAAATGATTCGGGATGAGCGTGTAATAAGACATTTAAACCAAGAAACACTGGCTCATATACTAAATGTCACCCAATCAATCATTAGTAAGAACGAGAGTGGAGACAGACAGATGGATTTCCTGGAATTAAGAAACTTCTGCATGGCTTTAGGCATAAAATTAGATGTGTTTGTAAAAAAATTTGAAAAAGAACTCAGAAAATTAAAAAACCAATGATACCAAATCCACAATTCAACAACTTGCCACTTAGTTTTTGGGCTCATGTACGCAGCCTCTCTCAATCGTTAGGATATACAATCCGAGGTACAGGTGATGTAAGAACACATTCGATTAGTCAAATAAGCGAAGGCATGTCTAGGCTTGGCTTAGCCACCCAGCATATTATAGATGAAAATAAAAAACCTAGTCCACTTGGCCAACTGCTTGTCGATTACTTCACATTTAGAGCTGATGTTCTGAATACAAACGTCAGAAACCACCTAATGGATAAAACAAAAGCTGAAGAGGTTTTTGAAGGGCTCAAATCAACTTTAAACCCAAAATGCCCTCTGCCAATGAATAAACAAAAGGGAGATAAGAAAAAACCTGCTTTCTTAACAGGTATAGTAAACATATTAATAGAACAACATTCTCAAAGTTGCCCTGTTAACTACGACCCACGACAATTAACAACAATTGTATTAAACAACGAACCGATCAGAACTATGGCTCGCCGAGTAGACGGAGCTTTTCCATCAGCAATTAACCCAATAGCAATTTGGGAAATTAAGGAATACTATTACACTAAAACTTTTGGAAGCAGAGTTGCGGATGGCGTATATGAAACTCTTTTAGATGGTCTTGAATTAGATGAATTGGAAAAGTCTGAACGCATTAAGGTACTTCACTATCTTTTTGTAGATGATTATTTCACATGGTGGACATGCGGAAAGTCTTATCTTTGCAGATTAATTGATATAATGCATATGGGTTATGTTGACGAAATTATTTTTGGTCAGGAGGTTCTTGAACGGTTACCTATCTTAGTCAGAGAATGGTGTGTTAAAAATACACTGCACAAAGTTTAGCAAATCTACCTAAGGAATATGTGTAAAACTGACCTTCGCAAAACCCATCTCGCACTAAAAGACAGAGTTCTCTGAGCAATTACAGTACAATTCACTCTCTATTTTGCTGTTGTAGAAGAAAATATACCGAACATCATTTTTCCAGAAAAAAACCCCGAAGGACTACTCCTTTTGGGCTAAGAGAAATCTTGAGAACATCATTTATTACCTCTCAACAAGGCAACAATATAACGAAGATTCTCAACATAGGTTTCGAAAGGATGTGCTTTTTCTTTGAGCGTATCTAGCACTTGCTGGTACCCTCGTTTTTGTAACTCTAAAAAATTTTCATCCCAAAAAGCATCAAGTAATGTAATCGATACTTCTTTTGCCTGAAACACAGGAGCTAAAAGTTCTCTGCACTCTGCAAGAAAGTCATCATCTATTCTTTGAGTAAGGTGGTATATATCCACAAAATCTCGTGTTCGACTTCGCGTTTTCGCGTAAGGGTAATCGGCATGTTGTTGGCAGAGCGCCCTTATCTTTTCAACCATAAGCAGAGCTCTGCTATATCCATTAATGCTAACTCCCTTTCGAATCTTCTTTTGCAGATCCCCACAATATTCATGCTCACTAATTTCGATGCTAAAAATACTTGAAGTAACACCTTCAGGAATGAAAGCCTCTCTTCTCTTGCGTTCAAGGGGATAAGATTTATGGGCGAGAGGACTTAATTTAAACTCACACAACCACCCAAACCACCAATCAGGCTGCTTGCGTTTTGTTTTAGGTTTCTTTTGGTACTGGAAGTCAAAAAGCTCGTAGTCTTTTTGAAAAGAACGCTTCAACACTTTTTCAACCCGTTGAAAAAACTTGCCGTGTTCTTCGATGAGCTTTCGTGACGAAAAATCGATGTCTGTAGAAAGCCTTGAATCAATCCCCTCTAAGAGATGTAGTGCGGTTCCTCCCTTTAACACCAACAATTTGGAAAGTTCTTTGTCTTCAAAAAGGGAAACAACAATCTGTTCAATAAAACCTTGAATGTGCACTATACAATTCCTTCAGGATAATAGAGCTTCCATTTTTCATTAAACCTCCAGGAAGTTTTTGCTTCATGGTCGAGGTAAAATTTGTTTTTAGCCGAAAACTTCTTCTGAAGCGCCCTGGAAAGGCTGTTCAAACCTACAACATCACAGACAAACCCTATAGCCTGCCAATACGGATAAACAAAGGCCAAAGCGTCATAAATGTCGAGAAATCTTTTCACCTTGAGCTGCCTCTCCCCTGCTATACGATAGTAATCTAGGACATTGAGGATCCCACCGCAATATTGAGGAGCCACACACACATCAATAAGGGTTCTTTCTAAGGACGTTATCCTTTCCCCATGGGAAAAATGCTTTTGCACCTTAACAGGTTCTATCCCCACCTCCTCCCTCCACACGCGCTCTGTAAACACTATCCTTTCCTTTTGGAAGGAAAAAACTTTCCTGGTATAGCGATGCTGCTTTATGAAAGCCTGGAATATTTGGTGATCCGTCAAGTGTGCTTTTTTCTTTTCTTTCGGAAGATCAACTTTTCTTCCCTTCCCCTCCTGCGCCACATACATCGTCGTAGGAACTTGATTTGTCAAATTATGGTAAAAAACAGCTGTTAAATCACAGAAATAAGCTCGAGGAAATAAAGCTTGGGCTATTTGGTGAGTAGTGAGCTTCTGTTGAGATGAATAAAGGGTTTTCTTTTTCCCTGCCGCATCAGTGATATGAAACAAATGTAGGAACCTCTTTTCAAGCAAAAAGTCCTTTCTTTTCCTTAGAACGCCATAATAATTTTCAAACTCTTTCAGCTTCTGAGGCAAGTGATATGCTGAAACTGGAGAATAAAAGAAGTCTCGAAATTGATTTTGAAGAGTTTTATGCATATGATATATGTGTTTACACATATATCATATGCGCTTAGCCCTGTCAAGGGCTTGACTAAAAATCATTTTTAAGATATAATATATGAACACATTATATCTTATACTATTATTAATTCAGCGATCACAGTAAAAAGGCCCCAAGTATGGGGCCTTAAGGGAACAATAAGTTCACACCTTTAATAATTCGAAAATACATGAACCTCTCTATAACTTGTCTCTAT
>PCXC01000044.1 GCA_002796345.1 Deltaproteobacteria bacterium CG11_big_fil_rev_8_21_14_0_20_42_23
ACTCCCCGGAAGTGTCTTGGTTATCGAACTCCTGCTGAGGTCTTCTTGAACCAAGTGTTGCACTTCGAATGTGAATCCACATCCCCGCCTGCGCGAGGATGACAGAGAACTTGAACAATCCATTAAAAAACCCCAGGCTGCTTTCGCAAACCCGGGGCCTTAGGGGGAGCATCTTTAGAACCAGTTTTTAGTTTGTGGTTCTTAGTTTTTTGTTCCTTCTGCTTCTGTTTCTTTCCTAACCCATTTCCCTGTTTCTCAAGAAGGGGAACATGTGGGGTGGGCTGTGATGCCCACTCCATATGCTTTGCCCGTCGTTATTCTTTTTCTTCCAGCTTGAACTTCTTCCTTGTGAGGCCAAGCAGTGGGAGCAATCCTAGGATGTATCCTATTCCACCAAGTCCGCCGGCACTTGCTGTTCCTGGGATCAGCGAACAGTCTGAGCTTCTAAGTGCTGCATTGTAATCTGGATTTACACCACCATTTGCTCTTACTTCTTGTCCGTCTGGAACACCGTTACGGTTACTATCTGGATCAAGTGGATTGGTTTCATTTTGATCGCGTACTCCGTTTAAGTTGCGATCTTCACCAGCGTTGTCTGCTGGGCTGAATCCGTCTACGAGTCCGTCACCGTCGGTATCGGCATTGATAGCACTGGTTTCACTGAGTTCTTTGATGGAGTTACGGTTTCTGTTTTCAATGCCATCAGCTAGTCCATCACCATCAGTATCTTTGTTTTGTGGGTTTGAGCCAATGCCTTCATACTCACGTTCTTCTCTATCGCCCACACCGTCGCCATCGGTATCTGCCACTTTAGCGTCTGATTCAATACAACCGTTTGCATCTGGAACTTGGCTTTGGTCGAAGATACCATCTAAATCACAGTCTTCTTCGCCATCTAAAAGGCCATCTTTATCGGTATCCGCTTCATTTGGAAGTGTTCCCAGCTTTCTCTCAAGTTCGTCTGAGAGCCCATCACCATCACTATCGCGACCTGTACCAATTGACGAGTCAATGCCTTCGCAATCTGGGCTTGGGTTGAGTGCACAACCAGGGAATTCTTTGTCGTCATTCTTACCATCACCGTCAGAGTTGATACTACAAGCATATGAGGTAAGTGCATTAATATCTACTTCACCGTTTTCAGTATGCTCTTCACCGTCTGAGAGCCCATCTCCATCACTATCACTTGCGTTAGGGTTTGATCCAACTCTAACGGCACCGTTTGCCCAGAAAGCTTCGTTGATAATGAAGATGCCAGTTACCGGATCGCGAGTTGTAATACGACTTCTGAAGTCACGCTCTGGTATTGAATCAGCTTCAAGTTCTACCCCGTCTTTTAGGCCGTCTTCATCTGTATCTGGATCAAGTGGATTCGTGTCATGGTCCAAGTTATTGAAGCAAGTGAAACCATTTGATGAGTTTACTTTTGAGTATCCTGGAATTCCATCAAGCAACATCTCGAATCCGTCGGAGAGACCGTCTTGGTCTGTGTCACTTACGGCTGGATGTGTATAGAGTTTACCGTTTGGTCCTTCCATAACTGGATTGGTTCTTTCAATATAGTCAGGGATACTATCACCATCGGTATCCGCTAAAAGTGGATTTGATTCTGCTAGCTTGATTTGTTCTTCATTCAATCCACCAATGTAGGTAGTTGAAGAGGCGCTTGCATAATCTCCATCAAGGTTCACATCTTCTTCTGCATCTCGGAGTCTGTCGTTATCTCTGTCGATGAAGAGGGCTACCACTGTGTTGATCTCAGTTTCGGTTACTTTTGTTGGATCACAGCTTAATTGATCAGTAGGTGAGCCTACTCCATCATTTTCTCCAAAAGATTCGAAGCATACGTCTGCAGTTGCGCCAGCTTTATATCCGTCGCCAAAGCCGTCACCGTCTGAATCTGCGAGGTAATACTTTAATCCCCAGCTTCTTGGATTATCTTCTCGTGGTGAAGCGTTAGCTGCATCTGGGCAAACGCTGAATGGATTTTCTACTACATCAGGAATACCATCATCATCGGTATCTCCAGGTGCGTTTCTTTCAATTGACTGACGTGTAGCTTTAGCCATCTCGGTTCTATTCGTGAGTTCCTCAGCACTTGGAGTGTTTTCAATTTGAACAACATCTGGAATACCATCTCCGCTTGAAACGAACTGACCTTTCCAGTCGTATTGGTCAATGAAGCGAAGCGGACTTCCTCGGTTGTCATTGAGGGTCCATTTGCTCAGCACACTAAAGAGCACTTGTTCTGAGTTACACTTGGCTGCTGTAGTACAAGCGTTTGTTGCATCGGCAAATAAAGGACATGAATCAACAGGTTTTTGCCCTGGGGTACATCGTGTTTCGGAACCAGCAACTCCATAACCACTGCCACCACCGTCACAGAATCCGTCGCTGTCTGTATCTGGATGTGTAGGATCGAGCTCGTTATTGCCGTCTTGGCGACTTCCGTTGAAGTTTGCAGACGAAGCAAGTGAACTGCTACGACAAGCAACAACTTCAAATCTGGTAGTTGCATCTTCAGCAAAACCGTTTCCAAAGGCAACTTCTGCAATGTTTGTAACCGTTGCACAGTCTACATCTGACGCCGCACAAGCAAGCTTCGCCCAAGTGTAGCTGATGCCTACTTCTCTTCCCTCTGCTCCGAGTGTACATTCTTTTACTGACGTTGTTCCATCAGCATTCCGTACTTGAAGCGGCACGAAAGAGAAAACGTTTTGATATCGATAATAAATACCGGAGATAGGATCTCCTCCGCGACTTCTCGTATAGATAGAGTTTCTATCTTCAACACCATCTTTAAGGCCATCATTATCACTATCGTCATCAAGAGCATTTGGAATTTTATCTCCATCAGTATCTTCATTGATTGTTTCATTTGTGCCGGCACCATCAGGAACTCCGTCAGTATCGGTATCAAATGTATACCAGCAGGTTTCACGATGTTTTACTGAGTCATTTGTGCTGTCTACAATGTTGCCTTCTTCATCAAGTAAGTTGCCGGAGAAGTCATGTCTAAATTCTTCACCATTATCGCATTCGCAATCGCCGTCAGTATCTTCTTGATTGTCGAAGAGGCCATCGCCATCGCTGTCGTAGTAGAAGTTATCTGGAGCACGGCATGAAGCTTCGCCTTGGCAGGTATCAAGTGATCGTTCTCTTTTACACTCCTGAATACTTGTGTAGCCTTCGAATGGTTTTCCTGGCGTATCAGGGAGATCCCCACCATTTGAGCCCGAGCCACCACCGTTACTGCCATCGCTGCCAGAACCGCCAATGTTATTACCTCGTGCATCAAGGCAAGGAAGGTCGTCGTTGTCAGCCGTTGCAGTAATAGCTTGGCTTGCTGTTCCAATTGTTCCACCAGAAGTTTCTGGGACTAAAGTTATAAGTGCATTATCTGTTTGAACTGGAAGCTCAATTTGAAACTTTCCAGTTACTTGGTCCAAACCATTTGCACCAATTTTTTTACCAACGTAGCCAATGAATCCACCTTCAGAAATTCTACCTTCATTATTCAAACCACCAGCAGCATAAACCTGAACTCGTTTTACACCTTTATAAGCGTTTGTAGGATTACACATGTCACCTGAATCGCCATTCACAAAATGACCACTTAATTTAATAACTGCAGGTGTAGTGTTTTGAAATATTTTTCGTGTGATAACTACTTTTATTGGACTTTCAGATTTGAACCAATCACCAGTGCCAGAGCCAACCGCCTCAATGTCAAAGCGCGATGCTTGATCGTTGAGTTCGGATAAGCCGTTTTGTTGAGTAGCACCAATAGCACCATTGTATGGTTGCAAAAAGTTAAGGGATTCTAATGCTGGGTTTTTAATCCAGATAGCATAGCCGTCAATTGCCTTTACAGAAGAGTTTGCGAGAATCCTGTTTCCTTTTGCAGACTCAGAAATAACAAATGCGCTTGATTTTACGCTTGCACCTTCTTCATCACTGCTTGCAACGGCTGTGCTGCTTGGAATGTTTGAGCTAACATTTACATTATCCATTTCAGCATAGTTGCCTTCCATACATACTGCATCCATGCCTTCGGGAATGTTTTTTATGATTAAGTTGCTAAGACGAACATAATTTCCAATAATGCGAACAGCACATTTATAGTCTTTGTTAGTAGGAATTTGAGAGGCATTTAAAGTGCTTGTTCCAGAACATTCAGTTCCTGGAGAATGGTTTGGTTCGCATCCACCTTGGAGTACAAATGGACTTCCTTCTTCACCAGTAGCTCTAATGGTAAGGGGTCCTTTCATCACGATTTCTTGCTTTGTTGTGATGCTAATTAAATCAAGACAACCTCCATCAGCACTTCCAGATAACAAGTTTGCGTGATACATAGCCCGAGGAAGTCTCAGTTTGTCCCTATCTGCGCTGTTGATGTCCCAAATAGCATTTGTAACCTCACAATAGTTTTGAGTCATGTGAGCATAAGGATATCCAGCTTCTGCATTCCTAGCAGGAAGTCCCAGACCAAACGTAAGCAATGCTATTATAAACAGTGTTCTCATTATTATTTTCATAACTACTCCTCTAAATAAGGTTACTACCACATTTCCCCCGAAAGATTTTTTTATCAAAAGTCTAAAATATTCCATTGGACACCAAATCTTCCTGTTATTCCAATGCGAAATGGATTTTTAGAATCATCGGCATCTGGCTGACCAGCAGAAATAAGAATTTCACTTGTAGTAGCTGGTTGGTATGAAACATCAGCAAATGCACTGATTGCACCAAACCTGATAGAAATATTTGGAATTACTGCAAATACAGGTGTGCTTGATTCCACTTGGTTAGTCACATCTCCAGAGCGAGGTAAAAATATATCTTGAGAAGCTTGGCGCCAAATTAATTGGGCATCTACCCCTGCTGAGACAGGCAAACCTTTTATGTCAAAAGTACCCCCAACACCTAGTGTTGGGCCAAATTGCCACAAAACAGAATTATTGGCTTGAACAGCACCATTTTCTTCTGTGAGAGGATCTAGAATAGTAGCTAGTGCTTCAAAACCACCTTTTACATAGAACCCTATTTGAGATGGATCAAAATGGCGTTTTAAATTTAATCCAAAGCTAATTCCATAACCAGCGGAGGCGCTTGCACTGCCATCACGATTTGGATCAGTATTAAAGTCGTTAATGGGAACTGAATCGTTATCTTTTAATAAACTGCCACTCATTAGTTCCGTTCCTAAAGCAAGCGCAAAAAATAAACCCAAAGTGAAATGGTCATTTTTACTGGCTGGTGGTTCCGCTGTGTCTTCTTCTGGTGCCACTACCGGAGCAGGTATTGCATCTGAATCTTTACTATCGGCTTTTGCTTTAGATGTAGGAAGAAGATCAGCAAGTCCAACCTCACGCGACTCAAAGCTTTTCCACAAGCTTGAGAAGTCTTTATGACTCATAGGTTTTATTTCTTGAATACCTTTATAGAGGCGACTATCCTCAGCAGGAACATTCTTGCACTCTGCAGAATTTTTATCATTATCACATGTTTTTTTTCTCTCATCGTACATTGCTCCGCATGCGAGATCTCCGCCACAAGCTGCGCTTTTTGATTTTAATGTAATGTCTCCAGCTGAAATCATAACTTCCTCCTTGAAACTTTAATTCCCCCGCAGGGTTTTGTGAGAAAAAGCCCACTTTGGGCCCTTCTTTCCCTACGCTATATTTATCGGGTGCTTTTTGAAAAGGTTGCGTGGTTTTTTTAGATCACAAGTTCTTGAAAAATAAAGGGAAATGAAGATGTCTGCAAAAAAAGTGAATTTTATCGCTTGTTTCCAGGGGAAAATTTTCAGATAATGCAGGGGCGGTACACTATTATATACGAGGTTAGCCATGCCACGAGCTTTACGATTTGATCTCCCGGGCCATCTTCAGCATGTCATTTGCCGAGCGAATGGGAAGCAAACCCTCTTTTTGGATGAGGATGATTACGCTGCCTACCTTCAGCGGATTGCTGAAACCTTTCAGCTGTATGACTTCAAGCTGTATGCTTATGTGCTCATGCCCAACCATGTGCATTTGCTGATAGAGCGCACAAACACTCCCCTCTCAAAAATTATGCAAAGTATTACGCAGCGCTATGTTCAATACTTCAATACCAAGTATAAAAAGAGCGGAAATCTTTTTTATGACCGATACACTTCAATCTGCTGCCAAAAAGAAAAATACTTTAAAAAGCTTGTGCGCCACCTGCTGCAAAATCCTGTGCGAGCAAACTTGGTGCACAAAGCTGAAGAGTGGAAATGGAGTAGCTATCAGGCTTATTTTTCTGCATCACCGCCCTCTTTTTTGAATATGAGCACAGGCTTTTCGCAAGCCGAGATGCAAGTATTTGTGAATGCCGAAGCTGGCGATGATGCCAGCGATGAGTTGTACCCTAAAACAAAAGCACTTGTATTAGGTGACGCAGCTTTTGTGCGGTCGGTTGTAGAGAGCGGAGGAAAAAAAGAGAGTGCAAAAAAACTTTCTCTCACTCGTCTTGAGGAAGAAGTGTTGATGCACGAAAAACTCAACCACAAAGAATTTCACTCAGCATCGCGAACGCAAAAACTTTCCATCGCACGCGGAAAGTTTGCTGCGAAAGCTGTATCGCAAGGTTACAGCTTGCAAGAGATTGCAGATTTTCTGGGACGCAATGCCACTAGTATTGCAAGGTTGATCGCAAAGGTGAACATGGTTCGATAGTGCTTGGTGCAATATGTAGTTGTCCTGGCTTGTTTGTCATCCTCTGGCTTGACCAGGGGATCCAGCAATTCTAGCAATTTGCTGTCATCCTGGGCATAATGGCAAAAAATGTGTGCTATTTAGGTTTGAGAAAGAAGTAATAAGCAAAGTAATTTTTTCTTTTATGAGGTGCA
>PCXC01000045.1 GCA_002796345.1 Deltaproteobacteria bacterium CG11_big_fil_rev_8_21_14_0_20_42_23
TACTTCTTTCTCAAACCTAAATAGCACACATTTTTTGCCATTATGCCCAGGACAAAGCAAAAAAAACCAAGTACCGAGCACTATCGCACTATCGCACCAACATCACTTCCCAATACAAAACTCACTAAAGATAGCATCCAGCATGTCTTCGGTGAAGTCTCGACCAATGATGCGGCCTAGACTTTCTTGAGAGAGACGAAGGTGATGGGCCGCAAACTCAACGGACTCCTGGTTTTGCAGGCTTTGCTTTGCTTCGGCGAGAGAGCTTATGGTTTTTTCCAAGGCGTCTTTGTGGCGCTTGCTGGTAACTACTGCGCCTGAGGCTTCGTCTTGAAACGACTCAGAAAAAACTTGGGCCAAGCGTGAGGTAAGTTGCTTCATTCCAAATCCTGTTTTTGCAGAAACGTGAATAAAGTCTAAGGCGGAAACTGAGGTGGAAAGCTTGTTTGCGCAGAGGTGAAAAATATTTTCTGTTTCTATTTTTTGCTGAAGATCACTTTTGGTGAATGCAAAAAGAATATTTGCACACTCGTGAATCGGATATAACTCAAATTCATCATCAGCAAAATCTTCAGATCCATCTATGAGCACCAAAACAATGTCTGCCCGCTGAAGCTCTTTGAGACTGCGTTCTACGCCAATGCCTTCAACAGTATTTCCAGTTGTGCGCAAACCTGCGGTGTCTACAAGGTGAAACAAAATACCATTTAAGGAAACGCTCAACTCTAAAGTATCGCGCGTTGTGCCAGGTTCGTGATGAACAATCGCACGTTCGTATCCCGCCAAATGATTGAGCAGACTTGATTTACCGGCGTTTGGTTTTCCGATGAGTGCTACACGAACACCATCACGAATAACACTGCCTTGCTCAAAGCTTTGTGCCAAGTGTATTAGCTCGACTTCGATCTCGGCAAGTTTTTGCAGCACACCTTCTTGCGCTAAAAACTCTACATCGTCTTCAGGAAAATCAACAGTGGCCTCTACAAACGCTCGCAACTTGGTAAGACGATCATGCAAACTTTCCACTTGCGAAGAGAGCCTGCCCTCAAGTTGTCTTTTGGCAAGCTTTGCCGCCTGATCACTTGTGGCATGAATTAAACTTGCAACGGCTTCGGCTTGCGAAAGATCGAGTTTTCCGTTTAAAAAAGCGCGCTTGGTAAATTCGCCCGGCTCGGCATGTCGCGCGCCACAAGCCATTGCGGCTTCCACTACTTGTTGCAGCAACAACGGAGAACCGTGGCAGGAAATTTCCACAATGTCTTCACCGGTATAGGTGTAAGGCGCTGGCATAAACACCGCCATTACTTGATCTATAGCTGTACCTGTTTTGCCCAACACTTCGCCATAGTAAAGTTTGCGCGGCTCGAAGTCTTCCACACAGGTTTTTCCACGCCAAATGTGCTCTAAAATATCTTGAGCCTCATCGCCGGAAAGTCGCACCACACCTATACCTCCCGTTCCCGGAGGAGTAGCTATGGCAACAATGGTGTCATGCTGAGAAGCAAAATTCATGGGGTCTCGTCTGGCAGAATCTGCCATGGGAAGCAAGTTCTAACTTGCGATAGCTTGGGGTGCGGTTGAAACTTCTTCCCTTAAGCTTTGCAAACTTCTGGTGCTTTGAAGTTGTGCAAGGGCTTGCTGCAAAAGCGCGTGCAGATCTGGCTTCATATCTCCGTTGTCTGTAACGTCTGAAATAAAATGCTCCATCATGCTGATGGCACGATTCACTGCTTCATCTTGGTTAGGGTTACGGCGCAAAGCAGTGTACAAACGTGTTCGCAAGCATTTGAAGATGGCAGAAGAATAAACATCCGCTTTGCGATCTCCCAGCATCACCCTTTCAGTTCCAGAAACCAACACGCGTGGACCTTCCAACAATTCCGTATCAACTTCTCTGTTGAGCAAAGCGTTTTCAGAAAGTAAGCGATGAAACAAGGCAATGATGCGGGTTACAGAGGGCGGCACTTCATGCTTATTCAGCCAGTGTACAATATCATGATAGAAAAATTCTACGGGGTCTAAGCGCCCTTCACCTTCTACATCTATCGTCCGCAAACTGATACCAAGAAGATGATAAAAAGCATAAGCCGCCAAGACCGACTGATGATAGCTTACCTGTGCGTCTACACAAACCGGTGGAAGCGTGTCTCCGTCGTTAAAAAGATAAAGTGCGGCTTCGAGCATTTTGGGATAAGCGAAACGAATGGTTCTGGTGCCCGCAATTTCGTCTTGCCGTACCAGATAAAAAGTAAATCCCCGCTCAGCCAATAAGGTGTCTCTTGATGCTGTGAGTGCTTCAAAAACATTTGAAGAAAAAACAGGAGCGCCTAAACTTTCTGTAAGCTCCAGCACTTCACATCCTTCAAAAGCATGATCTAAAATGTTCGCTACATCGGCAGCTCGTGACCTGCTGTGCAAACTTCCCGCAAATAGCGTCACAATGCTACTTGGCGGAAGGTGGTTTACTTCAAGATTGGCGCCTTTTGATTTTGCCAAAGCAATTTTTCCACACACTTGATCTCGCCAAATAGCGCTTGTAAGTCGTGGCATGGAGATGCGCCTGTCTTGGAGTAAGTGCACAAACTGGGCAGCTCTTTCCGGCTGAAGAAGAGAATCTTCAAAACGTGCGTGCGGCAAACGCGCTATCAGCGAAGAACGCAATCTGCCCTCAAGCCCAGTTACAACGGCTGGAAGAGTTGGTGCAGGCGCTCTTCCGGGAAGAGTGAAAAATCGTGTTATACCCATCGTCATTTTTTATGCTTCTCCATAAAAAGGTATGCGCTGTTAAAGGAATATCGACGGAAATGCAAAAAAGTTGTGCGTGAAAAAAGGATTGGCCTTTTTCAGAATGATGCTTAAGCATAGAAAAATTGGACTTTTATCGAGGGGGTGTTGAAAATGTTAGCATTATCAACGGTTTACAACACCAGAAAACGTATCCTTAAATATGCTTGTTTTTTTGTCTTCGCCTCAATATGAGGGGCACACCAAATGAACTGAGGAGTTTGCTATGAAAATTAAAATTGCAATTAATGGGTTTGGCCGCATTGGGCGTTTGGCGCTTCGAAATATGGTGAACAATCCCAACCTGGAATGCGTTGCCATCAACGATTTGGTCGCCAGCAAAACCTTGGCGCATCTGCTCAAGTACGATTCGGCGCATGGCATTTTTCAAGGTGAAGTGAATCACAATGCCGAAAGCCTTGTTGTAAATGGAAAAAATATTCCAGTCTTAGCAGAACGAGATCCTGCTGCGCTTCCATGGAAACAGCTTGGCGTTGATGTGGTGCTTGAGTGCACTGGATTTTTTACTTCTGAAGAAGCTGCGGGAAAACACCTTCAAGCTGGTGCAAAAAAAGTGATCATCTCTGCACCTGCAAAAGGAAATGTTCCCACTTTTGTGATTGGCGTAAATCACGAAACCTACGATGCAAAAAAACATCATGTCGTCTCAAACGCAAGCTGCACCACCAATTGCTTGGCACCGCTTGCAAAAGTGTTGCACGAAACGTTTGGAATTGAGCACGGCTTCATGACCACCATTCATTCTTACACCAACGATCAGTCCATTGTGGATGCTCCGCATTCAGATTTACGCCGCGCACGTGCTGCTGCAGTTTCGCAAATTCCAACTACAACAGGCGCCGCAAAAGCAGTTGGGCTCGTGCTCCCAGAGCTTGCTGGAAAATTAGATGGCATGGCTATTCGTGTTCCAACCGTAAATGTTTCGTGTGTTGATTTGGTTGCAACCCTAAAAAAAGAAGCGAGCGCAGAAGAAATAAATGCCGCTTTGAAAAAAGCAAGTGAAGGAAGCTTGAAAAATATTTTAGGCTACTGTGAGGAACCGCTTGTGTCCGTTGACTTTATGGGCAATCCCCTTTCTTCAGTAATTGATGCAGCTTCCACCAAAAGCATGGGCAAGCTCGTAAAAGTACTGTCGTGGTACGACAACGAAGCAGGCTTTAGCAACCGCATTCTTCAACTTGCAGACTATATGGGCAAGCAGTTGTAACGTTTTGTCATTGTGAACGAAGTGAAACAATCTCCTCTGACAATTGATCGAGGGGTTCCTTTCAGCCAGAGACAGACGCAGCGTTCCACTCAGGATGACGGCAAAGTGTTTGAATTGCTGGATCCCCGCGTTCCTGCCAAAGGCAGGCAAGCGCGAGGATGACAGAAACAAAACTATAAACAAAAAACCAGAAACTACAAACTACCCTTTATGAAATACATCGACGAAATTAATTTGAAAAATAAGCGCGTTTTTATTCGCGTTGATTTTAATGTGCCTCTTCAAGATTCTACCATCACTGACGACACCCGCATCAGAGCTGCACTTCCCACCATCCGCTATGCCTTGGGGCAAAATGCAAAAGTGATTTTGGCGTCACATTGTGGAAGGCCAAAGGGAAGAATTGTTCCCAAATTTTCGCTTCGTCCGGTGGGCGAACATCTTGCTGCCTTGCTTGGTGATGTAGATGTCTTGATGATGGAAGATTGCATTGGCGACGCCGTAAAAAAACTTTCACACGATATGCTTCCAGGCAAAGTGATGCTTTTGGAAAACTTGCGCTTTCATGCTGGGGAAGAAGAAAACAACAGCGATTTTGCAAAAGCTTTGGCTGAACTTGCAGATGTGTACATCAACGATGCCTTCGGCGCAGCTCATCGTGCACACGCTTCTACCGCTGGCATAGCAAAGTTTGTTGCCGAAAAAGGCGCTGGCTTTTTAATGCGACAAGAAGTGAATTATTTAAGCGAACTTATTTCGCATCCCCAAAAACCTTTCGTTGCCATTTTGGGCGGTGCAAAAGTTGCCGACAAACTTGCCGTGATTGAGAACCTCCTCACAAAAGTAGACAGGATCATCATTGGCGGTGGAATGGCTTACACTTTTCTAGCTGCTCAGGGCATTGCTATTGGAAACTCTCTCGTAGACGAAAGCAAATTTCACGCTGCAAAACGTATTATCGAACGCGCAAAATATCGCGACATTCCACTGCTGCTTCCTATTGATCATATCGTTGCAAGTGACTGCAAACAAAACAGCGTCACGCAAACCACAAAAGATGCAAGTGTTCCACACAATATGATGGGGCTTGATATTGGCCCACAAACACAGCGCTTGTTTGAACGAAATATTCGCGACGCAAAAACTGTTTTTTGGAATGGTCCCATGGGCGTGTTTGAGCTGGAACCTTTTGCCACAGGAACTTTGAGCGTTGCCGAAGCCGTGGCAAAAACAAATGGCACAAGCATTGTAGGCGGAGGCGATTCTGTAGCTGCAATCAACAACGCAGGCCTTGCCAGCTCTATTAGCCATCTTTCAACGGGCGGCGGCGCAAGTTTAGAATTCATCGAAGGAAAAAAACTGCCGGGCATTGAAGCGTTGAAGTAAACATTGTTCTGTCATCCTCGCGAACGCGGGGATGTGGATTCACATTCGAAGTGCAACACTTGGTTCAAGAAGACCTCAG
>PCXC01000046.1 GCA_002796345.1 Deltaproteobacteria bacterium CG11_big_fil_rev_8_21_14_0_20_42_23
CGCCCTTTTTTCAACAACACCAAACCGTAAACCACTCTCATTACTCACTTCGATGTGCTCATGGAGGGTTTTTCAGGGGGGACTATGTAGTGGTAGTGATGTTTCAGTTCAGGAAAAATATTCTCCCCTTTGTGAGAGCGCACTTTTGAGGCCTTCATCTCTTTGACAGAGGAGATCCTTCACGATGTTCAGGATGACGGTGTTGCTCTAATGCACTATTGAACTATTGCCCCATTGCACCATCATCCACCTCAACATCATTTCCCGGAATCAAATTTTATGCCTTGCGCTAACGGAAGTTCGTTTCCCCAGTTGAGCGTACAGGTCTGGCGGCGCATGTAGGTTTTCCAAGCATCAGAGCCAGACTCTCTTCCGCCGCCGGTGTCTTTTTCTCCGCCAAAGGCTCCGCCAATCTCAGCACCGCTGGTGCCAATGTTTACGTTTGCAATGCCGCAGTCTGAACCTTTGTGGCTTAAAAAAGCTTCGGCATGTGAAAAACTGTTGGTGAAAATGGCTGACGACAAACCTTGTGGCACATCATTTTGCAACGAAACGGCTTCATCAATCGAGTTTACTGGAGTGATATATAAAATGGGAGCGAAGGTTTCTTCTTGCATAATCTTCATATTTTTCTTTGCGTGAACAATGCATGGTTTTACATAGCATTCTCCCGGAAACTCTTTGCCATCCAGTGTTTCTCCTCCATATAGAATTTCTCCGCCTTCTTTTTTTATTTCAATCAACGCGTTTTGCATTTGTTTCACAGCGTCATTATCAATAAGCGGACCCATGAGATTTTTTTCATCAAGAGGATTTCCAATGCGAATGTGTGTATATGCCTTTTGCAATGCAGTAATAAATGGAGTCTCAATTTCTTTTTCCACATAGATGCGTCTGGTGGAAGTGCAGCGCTGGCCGCTTGTTCCCACGGCTCCAAACAAAGTTGCTCTCACCGCCATATCCAAGTTGGCATCTTTGGCAATGATGATGGCATTGTTGCCACCAAGCTCCAACAAAGATTTTCCAAGTCGCTTTGCAACTGCCTCGCCTACATGTCTTCCCATGCGTGTGGAGCCTGTTGCTGAAATAAGTGGAATGCGTTTATCGGCAATAAGGTTTTCGCCCACATCTTCGTTGTTGCCCACAATCATGGTGAACACGCCAGCGTGGCCATGTGCTTTCATCACTTTTTCTACGATGTTTTGCACAGCAATGGCGCAGAGTGGAGTTTTTTGTGATGGTTTCCAAATAACGGTGTCTCCGCAAACTGCTGCAATACAAGCGTTCCACGCCCATACCGCAACAGGAAAATTAAACGCAGTAATTACTCCAACTGGCCCAAGCGGATGCCACTGTTCATACATGCGATGCATCGGCCGCTCGCTGTGCATGGTGAGGCCATACAGTTGACGCGAAAGTCCGCAGGCAAAATCGCAAATGTCGATCATCTCTTGCACCTCGCCCAAACCTTCTTGCAGAATTTTTCCCATTTCTAATGTGACCAGTTGACCCAATGCTTGCTTGTGTTCACGAAGAGCATTCCCAATCTGGCGAACAATTTCTCCACGCTGAGGAGCGGGCAGCATGCGCCACTTGTGAAAAGCTGCAACGCTTTGTTCTGTGATGAGTTCTAAATCTTGTTTAGAACCTTGCTGCACATGAGCAATCAGCGATCCATCAATAGGAGTGTGAGCAACAAGTTCGCTGCCAGAAGGTTTTTGCAGCCAAGCATCTTGTGTGAAAACGCCAGAATTTTTTTCGTGAATGCCAAGTTGTTTTAGAAATGGATAGTTCATGGTAGCTCCGTTTGGTGCCTTCCCCCCCCCTCTTAGATTAAGAGGGGCCGGGGGAGTTATGCTCTTTGAGTATAAAAAACAATAACCCCACCTAACCTCCCCTTAATCAAAGGGGAGGGATTAAACAACTTCTCTAAATGCATCAGCTAAAATACTCAACGCCAAATCAATTTCTTTTTTCGTTACCGTAAGTGTTGGGCGAAAACGGAGTGATCGTTCTCCGCATGGCAAAATAATCATGCCTTTTTCGTAACATTTTTCGCGCACTTTGTTTCGCATTTCTGTTGTTTCAAAATCAATGGCGCACATTAAGCCCAAGCCGCGTGAGTTGCTTAAAAAACTATGCTGGTGTTCCAAAGTGTGAAGAGATTGCAAAAGATGTGCTCCAAGTTTTTCAGCATTCTTCAAAAGTTTATCACGATGAATCACTTCAAGTATTTTTGTAACACGAACGATGTCAATGAGGTTGCCACCAAAGGTAGAGTTGATGCGGCTTTCCTCAGAGAACACATGTTTTTCTACTTCATGCAGTTTTGTTCCGCCCAAAATGCCACACACTTGAGATTTTTTCCCAAAGGATAAAATATCCGGCTCAATTCCATAATGTTGATATGCCCAAAATTTTCCGGTGATGCCAAAGCCTGTTTGTACTTCATCAAAAATGAGCATGATGTCATGTTCATCACAGATGTTCCGTAAAGCCTGAAAAAATTCTTTTCGAAATTGTCTATCTCCGCCTTCACCTTGAATGGGCTCGATGAGAATGCAAGCAATGTCATCAGGGTTATCGGCAATGGCTTTTCCAATTTGGGCCAAGGCTTCCATTTCTGCAGCTTCAACAGTTTTTAGGTTTTGCTGCAACGGGAAGTGTATGGCAGGTGAAGAAATGCGCGGCCAGTCGAACTTTGGAAAGTACATGTGTTTGCGAGGATCGGCGGTGTTGGTGAGTGAAAGCGTATAGCCACTTCGTCCGTGAAAAGCTTTTTCGAAGTGAATCACTTTGTGTCCGCGTTCGGTTTTGATTCCCTTTGCAAAATTTTTTCGCACTTTCCAATCGAAGGCAGCTTTCAGTGCGTTTTCAACAGCAAGTGCGCCACCGGAAATAAAAAACAGATGTGGCAAGTGTTTTGGAATGGCATGTTTCGAAAAAGCTTCAACACATTCTGCAAGTTGAAGTGTGTAGATATCTGAGTTGGAAACCTTTATTACCGCTGCATCAGCGAGCTTTTTCTTAAATGATTTACTGCAAAGATCGGGGTGATTAAAACCTATGGGAAGTGATGCAAAAAAACTAAACATGTCCAAAAACTTTTTGCCGCTTTTAAGATCGTGAAGCCAAACTCCTTTGCTCTTTTTTAAATCCATCACGATGTCAAAGCCATCAACAAGCAAATGCTTGCGTAAAATCTTATGCACATTTTGAGCTGTTATTTTCATAAACGCTCCTATTTCGTTACCGATACGCTTCCAAGCCGGTGATTTTTTCACCGATTATTAACGTGTGCATTTCGTGTGTGCCTTCATACGTGTAAACACTTTCAATGTTCATCATGTGACGCATCACTGGATACTCGTCCAAAATGCCGTTGGCGCCTAAGATGCTGCGCGCTTCGCGGGCAATGTCGCGCGCGATGGCAACGTTGTTCATTTTTCCCATCGAAATGTGATGAAACTTTGCTTTGTCTTGTTCTTTCAATCTTCCAAGTTGAAGAGCAAGCAGCTGGCCTTTTGAAATTTCGGTAATCATGTGCGTGAGTTTTTGCTGGGTTAGCTGAAAAGCCGCAATAGGCTTATCAAACTGAATGCGAGTTTTTGCATACTCAAGTGCACATTCGTAACATGCCATGGCTGCACCCAGTGCGCCCCAAGCAATTCCGTAGCGCGCTTGACTGAGACACATCAGCGGAGACTTAAGCCCAGCAGTGTTTGGAAGGCGATTAGCTTCGGGTACTTCTACATCTTGAAGCACAAGTTCTGAAGTAATGGAGGCGCGAAGTGAAAGTTTGCCGTGCATTTCGGGAGCAGAAAAACCCTTCATGCCTTTTTCGATGATGAAGCCTTGTACCACGCCGGCTTCATCTTTGGCCCACACGATGGCGATGTCTGCCAGGCTTCCGCTGGTGATCCACATTTTTGCGCCGCTAACAATCCAAGCATTTCCTTTTTTTCGACACTTGGTTTGCATGCCGCCAGGGTTAGAACCGAAGTCGGGTTCGGTAAGGCCAAAGCAACCAATTTTTTCGCCGGATGCCAAAAGGGGAAGCCACTTCATTTTTTGCTCTTCGCTGCCAAAAGCAAAAAGAGGATACATCACCAATGCACCTTGGACCGAACAGAAGCTGCGAATTCCGGAATCGCCGCGTTCCAATTCTTGCATGAGCAGGCCATAGGCAACTGCTCCTAAACCGGCACAACCGTATTTTTCTGGTAAATTTGAACCTAAAAAACCAAGATTTCCCATTTTTTTGACTAATTCTTGAGGAAAAGTAGCATTTTGGTGATGTTTTTCGATGATTGGCAGCACTTCTTCTACGACAAAGTCGCGAGCCATGCCTTGAATCATCCGCTCTTGGTCGGATAAAAACGGCCCAATTTCCATATAATCAGGGCAGGTGAGGATACTCATGAACTTCCCCCTGTTCTTAAACTCGAAAAGAAGCCCAAAACGAGCTTCTTCGGCAAAGAACTTCAGTATTATGAACTATTTAGCGTTCTTTTTCAAGGACGGGAAGAAAAGTTATTTCTTTGCCTTTTTTGAGGGATGTGGGATAAAGCGGCGCTTTGTGACGAGGAGATGAGCTAAAGGAAGAAAGTTCAAGTTATGTATCGCAAGTTAAATTTAGACCGAGATAAAGTAGATCGTTGCCGAAAGGCCGCGTCGCGCGTTCTGGCGCCGGTTTTTCGCTATATTCAGCATCATTCTAGTGTTTCAATAGAGCGGGCAACCCTTGAAGCGCTTGGGTTTTCTGGTGAGAAGGATGGTGTCTCGGCCGCAGATCTTTTTGTTGCAGCACTTTCCCGAGATCAGCTTCGTTTTGGGGCTGCCAACTGGATGCTCTCGGCAAGTTTGCGGATGAAGGTTTCGGTTCCAGAGTTGGCCAAGTTGTTTTTGGCTGGTAAGTTGGATGTGAAAAAAATCTCACGCTATCCAGTACAAGAATTGAAGCCACATGGTGAGCGGCTTTTGCGAGAAACGCTTGAAACATTGCGTTTGCAACGTCGTTATCGCGAACAGTTGCGGCTGGCGTTTCCCATCGGAAAATTTCCTCATCTTCAATATGAACTGTCTGAGCTGGCTTCGGAAGGTTGTGAACTAGAATGTAAAGAAGCGGCGAGTCTTGGTGCGCACATTTTTTCAATACCGATACAAAAAGGACAACCGTCACTTGCTTCTCTGCAGATGCAAAGTAAAGTAACGGCTTCCAGTTCATGGCTTAAAGCGTTTCGTAAGTTTTTGGATGAGGAAGGTGAGCGGCGACAAAAGTATTTTCGTTTGTGTGTTGATCCGAGTTCGTTGTGCGTTCCAGAATTTAGCTTGTTGTCTGCGCAGCTTGGTGTTGATGTGCAAGTGTTGGATCCATTTTATGCTGCGGAGCAGGGTGGTTTGTGCCTGAAGCGTACTTTGATTGATGCCTCGTTTTCGGCAAAACTTTTAACTCTTGCTGGCATTCACCTTTCCAGTAAAGGCGATAGGCTTTTTCTATCGCAGGCAAGTTCCTCGCGGCTTACTTCGCAAGTATTTGTGTTTCATGTTTTGCACGAGCTTTTTTTTCAAGAGGCTGGCGTTGAAGCTGATGCTATCTCAGTTTCCCATCGTTTGCATCTTGATGTGGACGAAGAAGATTCAAGCTTGCAAGAGATTGCGCATGCGCAAGTATTGCGCGAATTTTTTCCGCGCAGCCCAGTGTTATATTTTCCTCCACACAAAAATGAGTCCAAGCTTGGCGATTGGACTTTAGCGCTTTATCATCTCATTGCACTTTTGAGTGAACAAAGTGTGCATGTGCTTGGAGGAAAAAACGATTTGCTTGCCGAAAGATTGCTTTCACTGAAGCAAGCAAATGTTTTGTTGAAGAGCGCAAAAAGTATTGGCGATGAACTTTCGTTAAACACCAACGGAAAAATTGCACGAAGATCTCACATGCTGCTTGAGAATACATTGAAGCTTTTAGAAAAACTTGAACGCGAAGGTTTTTTTGAAGGCTTGCAGTCTGAGAAAATTTTCTCCAATGCCATTTCTCAACAATCTGCAGTTGGCAATGATGGCATTTTTCAAAAAGAACGAACTTACTATAATCCATTAATGGAAACGCTTTCTCAAGATCAAGCGAGTTTAGAAAAATAAAATGATATTACGATCAAAAAAAATAGCACCATGCGGGAAAGCTAGTGAAGACGGGCTTGTTACGCTTTCGCTTACGTTTTCTTTGGCTGCAGATGAAGAATCGGTGAGACAAGTGGTTGCTTTTGTGCGTGATCACAAGTTTTCAGATGTAGCATTGCTTCGCATGGAAATTATTGGTGAAGAACTTACGCGCTTTGTGCTGACAGCAAAAACAAAGCTGATGTTAAAAGTAAAAGAAACTTCCAAACAGAAAAATGCAGTGTCACAAAACGTGAAAACATATGCATCATTATTAGAGTATGCAAAAACAGCACCTGATGTACCTCGTATACGAGGGCAAAAAAGGAAAGCTGTAGAACAAGTAAAGCCTGAAGAACAAACGGTGACAGCAGAAACACAAAAAACTAACGTTAAACCAAAAAAGAAATATCGAAGAAGAAAAAAGAGAGCACCACGAAAAGAAACTGAATAAGGAGTGAACAATATGGCTGGTATTGGAATTGTTTTAAATCCACATTCAAAAAGTAACAAAAAAAATCCTGAGCGCGCAAAACGCTTGGGATTTATTGTTGGCGATAAAGGTTCATGTCATGAAACTCAAAGCATTGAAGATGTTGCGCGTTTAGCTCATGAGTTTAAGCGACGGGAGATTGAGATTTTAGGCATCTCTGGAGGCGATGGAACTTTGTATGCAACGCTTTCCACGTTTGTGCAAGTGTATGGAGAAACACCACTTCCAAAAATTGCCTTTCTTCGTGGCGGAACCATGAACAACACGGCTAATACGCTTGGCATTTGGGGAAGCCCAGAAAAAATTCTTTCCGATGTGATTGTGAAATATCATGAGGGAAAAGAATTTCAGATGACGCAACGAAATTTATTGTGCATCAATAAAAAGTTTTACGGCTTTGTGTTTGGAATGGGAATTGTTTCTCGATTTTTGAGAGCGTATGAAAAACGTCCAGGTTCTGTAGCTGCGGTTCTGCTCTTATTGAAATATGTATTTGGAGTTTTGCTTAATACGCACGAAGCGAAAAAACTGTGTGAATTGTTTGAAGCAAAAATTACGTGTGATGAAAAAGTTCTGCCTCTGAAAAAATATAATTTTCTTTTTGCAGGAACCATTGAAAGTTTAGCACTTGGCTTCCGGCCCTTGTACCAAGCGGCAAAACTGGAAGATGAATTTCAGATGAATGCTATTTCGGCTACGCCAAAAGAAATCTTAAAACTTTTCCCTCGTGCGCTATTGGGAAAACCATCGCCATACAATTATTGCATCGATCGCAATTGCAAAAAAATGGTTTTAGAATTTCCCGAAGCTATGGACTATACTATCGACGGCGATTTCCCAGAAGATCCGGTGAAAAAAATCGAAATCGAACTGGGCCCGCGTTTGGATTTGATTGTGGGTTAGTTTACAGTTCTCCACCATATTCGAAATATCTGGCAAGTTTATCGCGAGCTTCGTTGAGGTTTTGTGGATTGAGAATTCCCCTCTGTGTTTCAATTTGGTCATCTAATTCAGATTTGATTTCTAGAAGTTTCTGTTTTTTTGGCCCGTCTTCTAGAGTGTCTAAATAAGTATTCATGTCTTTAAGAATGCTGTTTATAAAGACAGCTCTTACTATTGCAATGGTGAGGGTTTTGTCATGTGTGGCATAAGGGAAAATATTTCCTTTTACAGGAACGTTTGGTACAGATTTAAAACGCGCATTCAATACAGTGTCTGCTTCGGCTTGATAAAATCCTAAAAGCGTTTCATCTACGCCATTCCATGTTCTTTGGCGCGAAAGGTTGTCCGTAAGTCTTTCGCTTCTGTTTGTTTCACGTAACACTTCATGAACGTGATTCATCTGCATGTTGATTTGCGAAAGTCTAAAAATGGCGAAAGCTAAGGCTTCATCATCAAGTTGTTGAGCTGATGTTGAGTTAAGCCCATCTTCTTGTGTAAGAAAGGCTGCAAATGCAGAGTAGACAGGTATTTCCAGATCAGGATAAGTTCTAGAAAGTCTGCTTCTGATTCCATGCGAAAGGTTAAATTCTGCGCTGAATCTACTCAAAAGTGCACCACGTTCTATTGTTTCGGCTACTTCCCAGCCAGCTTTAATGATGCCGTATTGTCCGTTGTACTTGTCTACTTCTAGCTGAACTTGGAGAGCATACTCATCAAAGTTAGAGCTGGAAGCTTCATCAAGCATGCTGTTTTGCTCGCCAATGTAGACGTTTGCATTTAGGTGACGGTCTGCGCGAAGCGCTGCTAAAAGAGAGAAGCGTTGTCGTGAAGTAGTCAGGTCTTGTAATTCCTGTTTAATGGTTTCAATCGCAGTGAGAGCAGCTTCAGTTTCTAAAATCCTTTTTGCAAGTTGAGCTGCCGAAAGATTTTCAGCCATTGCACTCTCGTAGTTATTGAGCTGCTCAACAGTGTCGTATGCTTTCCTGTAAAGTTCATGTTCAGCAATACCTTGTGGCCACACTTCAAGCATTTCTAAAAGGCGAAGTGTTGAAGCATCAGCCCACGTGCGCACTGCTTGAATTCCTTTTTCTGTGTGAAGAGCATTTTCTTGCTCGAGTTCCGAAAAAGCTTCAAGTTTTGAAATTTTTGTAAAGAGTGCATCACCGAGTTTTGTATGATCTTCCACTTTTGCAGGTCCTGATTGAATTTCCGGTTCATCAACTATTGTGTATCTTTGATGAGGAGAAGCTCTAAAGTTTTCTAAGTTTTGATGTGGAGTAAAAGTCCAGGTAATTTCTCCAAAGTTTTCATATTCACGAGTCTCTCTTTCTACTTTTGCTCTTAATGCAGCTTCGTTTTCTTTAAGTCTGTCATCTAAAAAGAGAGCAAGGCGAAAGTGCGATTTTTCTGGATTTCTTCCAATAATTTCGGAGCGTGCTGTAGCCTGCATTTGCAGATTTGCTCTTCTTATTTTTGAAGCGATATCGCTTGCAGTAGTATCAATCCCTTCGGCTGTGGTTGCTACAGATTTTACTTCCCAAATATCAGTGTTACCTTTTTCATCTACTACCAAGAAGTCAGCTCGTTTTTGAGTGGTGGAAATAGGAATGGAAATAATTTTATTTCCTTTGTCAGCCATGGTTTGGATGAAGCTAATTTCTGCTGTTGCTCCCCTAGAACTGCGCGCGCCCTGAAGATAGGCATCTCGGAGAATGGTGAAAAAATCAACTTCAGCTACAAGGCCGTGATATTTTTTTCTGAGGGCAGCTTGATACATTAAAAGGCCTGCTAAATTTTCGAGGCTCATTTTCCCAAGAGAAACTTCAAGGAGCAAACCAAAAAGTGAGGTGAGTTTACGTTTATTTACGGGACTATCGTTTTTCCACAATCTTGCAATTTCAAGACGTAAGGCATCAGAAATTATTTTTTGCTCAGCACTTACGCGTTCATCCTCAAGATTAAGAAAGGCAAGAACTTGTATAATGATAGTTTTTAGGGTTTCTCTGTTTCGATCAGAAAGACCAACTTCTCCAAATGAGTTACCAAATAAAAGATGATCGTGTTTCCACACTTCTGCAATTTCTTCGCCCACGTGATAAAACGCATAGCTTAGTGCGAGATCGCTGATGCCAAGTTTTGAGGCGAGTTCTTCAGCGTTGGTTCCAATCGTAAATGCATAAAAGTTTGAAGTGAGATAGTCGTTACGCTCGCGCGCAAGGCTTCTTTCCAGATATGTTGCAGTGATATCTTCCAAAGCAGAGACATCTGCAATCTGGTGCAACGAATAGCGAACACTCTTCTCAACATCAGATTCAAAACCTTCAGCATATGCACCGGAAAGATCTCTTACCTTTCCAATGGTTTTTCCTGCGTGGTGTTGAAGAGCAGCTTTTACTCTTTCAATGTCACTCACACTTGGGTCGAGATGAACCTCGGCTACATCGAGATAAACAAGTGAAAGCATGGGAGCTCGCGAATCTCCCAGTTCAACTTGACCAAATGACATGTAACCATCTTCTTCAGAAATGAGCATTTCTTCAGGTAAAGTGGCAAAAAGATACTGAACTTTTTCTCTCCAAGCTTCATATTTTTTTGGATTATATCTCCATGCGTTTTTAGCAACGGTGTTCCAACTTCCTGGAATGCGATCACGTTCGTAGCGCCACACCAACTTTCCTATACTTGCTCTTAAGCTGGTAGATGTTTCAGCATCTGGATTGTGAAAGAGGGCAACGAACGCATGGTCTCGCAAGGTTTCTTCAATGCTGGCTTTTTCGCCAGCAGCTCCACGTTTCACTCTTTTGCTGATTGCATTTGTGTATGTGGTGAATTTTGCATTCACTTCGCGCACTTTTGCTTTGAGCGCATTTGCACTTTGCACATCTTCAGCTGATGCAGCTATGTAAAGCAGAAGCGGGTACTTGGTCCAGATTTCGCTCTCACCGTCAGCGTCAGTTTCGTTGATAATCTCATTAAAGCGAGACATGCCTCCCATGGCTCCGATGTTTTCTAAAAGCTGTACACCTTTATCTGTTGCTACTGTTTCAAGTCCATCAAGCACGCGTTGTAAGCTTAAGCCATCGTAGCTCACTTCAGCTGCAGATATTCCAACTCTTGAAGCTGCAAATTGTACAGCTGCTGGAGTTGCTGACTCTAGTTTTGTGAGAGCCAAAAAAGTATCCGGAACATTTCCATTTTGGAAAGCTGATGAAGGAGTGAAGGCATCAGGTTTAAGAAAGATACTTGAGCCCAAAGCCAAGTTTGCGCCGGGTGTAACACCGAGAAGAGATCCACTGGAAATAGATCCCGCTGAAAAGGGTGGTATGGGAGCGCCGACGAGTAGACTCATACCTCTATTATCGGCAGATGTTGAGATTGGTTGCTTTGTTTAAGTTGTTGAAATACAAAAAGAAATAGAAATAGTCTTAGAATGTAAAGGTAAAGTTCTCTGTTAATGCAGGGTTGGAGAAGTGTTTTCTGTGTTAAAACCCTTCTATTCCATCAAGGACAAGAAGAGGGTTATCCATCTTAGGGTAAGCATCAGCTTCTAATTTTGCTTTTGCTTCGCCAACTTCCCCAGAGCTGCAAAGTGCCAAGGCAGCCTCATGATGTGCCATGAGTCTTCCGTTGTCTCCGCTGCCGTAAAGTTCTGTGTAAGCTTTTACCAAAGCAGGAAGAACATGTTCGAGTTTTTCGAAGTCGAAAGGATTGTCTGTGTTGCTGAAATCAACAACGCCAGCATCCACTAAAAGCTTCCACTGATAGCGTGCGCCTGTTGCATGAATTTCTGGTGGGTCCATATATAAGTTTCGGAGTAAACTCAGCAAATACAATGCCTGTGCGCCTCGCAAGTCGGCTTCATCAAAAGCGCCTTGTTCATGATACCACCACAAGCGGCTGGCACCCATGATGTCGGCTTTGCCTTCTTCAAATCCCATAACTAAGCGGATATTGTTTACAGCGTCAGCAATTGAGATGGGATCATCAAAACTTGGGATGGAAATTTTTGCATTTTGATCAACGCCATCATTGTGTGCAAGTTCATGTGCTAGCGTAAAAATAGTGTAGGCATTATCGGTGAGCATGCGTTCAAGTTTTGCAGCAAAGACTTCACCGAAAAGAGCTTTCGCCATTGGTAACGCTTGGTTTTCTACTCGCGACCTCATGATTTGAGCAAGTAAGACGAGACGGTTTTGGACATCTCCATTTGTCAAATTACCTTCATACAAATCTGCATTTGGTCGTGTGAAACCGGAAGCAACATAACTGGCTGAGTTGGCGTGACCAAAAGGAAATACAGCATTCACAATATCAATTTCAGGCCCGGGGCGAACGCCGGTGGGAAAGGGCGCCACTTCACCATTTGCTGTCCATAAAGCCACGAGGCGTTCATTTGCAGCTTCACGAAGCTGGAGCATTTTTTGGGCAATGGCAGCTTGTGCTTTACTTGGGCTATATCCAACAAGAGCAAAGTGAGAATATTTTACTCCAAAAGGATCGCCATATTTTGGTGCGTTTTCTCCTGGGCCAGCAGCAAAGCTGATGCGTGGATGATGCTGAGTTACCCATGCTACATCGGCATGCCTATCAGCAAAAAAATGTGCACCTCTTACAGCTTCGGCTCTGCCCGCAAGCATGTGTGCGAAGTCTGTGTGCGTGCTGAAGAGTTCTGCGGCAGCAAGATTAATTCTATCAGCCATCATTTTTCCAAGCAGTTCAAGATCTGGGTGAGAGCCTAAATGTGCAGGTTTGTACCAAACATCTTGATGGAGGAAGGCATCAGTATCACCTTCTCTTGCGGCGACAAGCATACTCATAGGCGCAAACACTTTTGCTTTAAGATCTGCACTGAGATTTTTTCGAAGAGCATTAATGTCAGCTTGAGTAAAATGATCCGGCCACCAAACACCGTTGGGAGTTCGATTTGCGCCTGGAAGTACAGCAGCTGCAACTTGGCTTGAATCATGTTGTGTTGGTTCAAGTGCACCCAAGTAGCCACGCATCCAGTAGTGTGCGATGGCTAACGGATTTCCTTCATCAACGATAGCTCGAAATTGTTCCACAAAATTTGGCTCAACCTGAAGGCGATGAAACACATCCATTAATGAAGCAGCGCCAAAGAGATGTTGAAGTGCCGGTCTGTCTGCAGCTTCAGCCTGTGAAAGATCAAAGTGAAAAACAGGACGGCCGCGTGTGGCAAGGTCTCTCGCTAAAAGTGAATTTCGGGAAGTTGTCCAATCAATGCCTCTTAATCCAGCTTTGGCGATATCATGTAAAGGAATTGGACGCTGATTTTCTTCGGCAAGAAAAGTGTTTAAGGCTGTTAGTCCAGGCTGAACACTAAAACGATGTTGCCCGCAAGTAAGGCTGCCACCACCATCAGTGCGAAGAACCATGGGAAGGCCAAGAAGGTGAAAAGGATGAGGGGCTAATAAGCTTGCAGTCACGTGCCAATCCTTTTTGCAAAGAGAAAAATGAAAATCAAACGCTGGCAAACGCAGGTATTTCAAGCGTTCGGAAGGGTTTAGAGAATTATGCTGATGAGGTCAATGTTTTCGTGAAGTTCTCATTCACTTTTTCTTCTGCGCTTCTTCATACCTCGCAAGCGTTCCTAAATCGCTCCAGAAACCGTGGTGAATATAGGCGCCAACAGGAATGTGTTGATCTATGGCCTTTTGGTAGCCATCGCGGATGAGACAAGATTTTGTTCCCGCTTTGGGAAGGAGCTTTAAAAGCTTTGGCCCCACAATTTGTACGCCGGTATACACATATTTTCCACTGCCAAAACTTTGTAGTTGATCATGATCTGCATCAACGGGAGTGAAGCTCCATTCGGGCTTTTGCGGAACAAGAACCATGGAAGAATCGAAACCATGTTCAAAATGCCAGTCGATAAAAGTGTTGATTTTGATATCGATGATGATGTCGCTGTTGAGGCATAGAACTGGTTCACTCTTCAGCAAGCTTGCAGCTTGTTTTATTCCGCCGCCAGTTCCTAAAATATTCGCTTCAGGTGAAAAGAGAATTTCAAAGGGCAAGTTTGTTTTGTGTTCGAGGTAGTCTTGAATCTGATTTCCCAAGTAATGCAAGTTCACAACCGTTTTTGAAATATTTGCTGCAACAAGTAACTGCAATGCCGCATCAATAATTTTTCCATCTCGAAATGGAAGCAATGGCTTGGGAGTCTTTTCTGTTAAGGGTTTGAGCCTGTTGCCAAAACCTGCGGCAAGTAAAATGGCTTGTGTGATTTTAGGGTTCATGAATCCAATACCTGCTTCCTTTTCGTTCACCTTCCATTTTGATGGTGTTGCTTTGTTTTAATCTTGTAAGAATTGCTTTTAAAGTTGCTCGATTTATTTTGCTTTGCCTTTCTAAAAAACCAATGCTTACAGGTTGGTGCTTTTGAATGAGTTCTAAAACAATATTTTCTTTTTTTGTAAGAGTGCCAGCAGAAATAGGAGTAGCTTTGTTTTGAAGATACTCAGTTTGTTTTTTAAGAGTTTTTAAAAAGTAAAAAAACCAAGGGTTGATATCAACATTTTTTGTAAAGCTCTCTTGGGTTTGTCGAAGCGCAACATAATATTGAGTTTTCGTGTCTTCAATAACTTTTTCATGGGAAGAGTACATGCAAAAGGTATATCCATGTTTAAGGAGACAAAGATCTGTAAGGAGCCTGCTGATTCGACCATTTCCATCTCGAAAAGGATGAATGGCAAGGAATTGCACAATGAATGCTGCGATGATTTCCAATGCTGAGTATTGCTTGTCAGAAATAAAGTTTTTAAAATTTTGCACTAAATTCAACATGGCAACTTCAGTTTGAGGACCTGGAGGTGTTGTTTCAAATACAATTTCTTGTGTACCAGTGCTGTGGTCAATTTTTACAACAGAGTTTGTAATGTTTTTATAAGCGCCTTTTTGATTGCGAGGAAAAAGATCTTCCGAGAGATATTGCATCATCATTTGATGAAGTGAACGAATTGTGTGTTCAGAAATTTCAAGTTCTTCGTAATGCTCCAAAATATATTCTTTACAATCAATATAGCCAGCCACTTCTGCTTCATCTCTACTTGTGATTTTTTGAATTTTTAAACCGTTGAGTCGTTCTTTAATTTCATCATCAGTGAGCGTTGACCCTTCGATACGAGTTGAAGCTCCAGCTGAAGTAATGATACTTGTTTTTTTGAGATCGGCATAGAAATCTGGGCTTAGGTGAGCTTGAAAATTCCAGTTTTCCTGAAAACGTTCAATGTGCTGAAGGAGGTTTAGTACTTCTGGGTTGAGCTTGCTGGTGAGGAGAATATCCATAAAATATACTATAAATTATGCCATATATTCTCGTCAAGCCATAAATTATACCAAAAAATATACCATAAACGCTTATTTCCACTCTGGAACATGCTGCTTCAACATTTTATATAAATCTGCATATTCTGGAAGTTGTTCCAATGCCCACTTGATATAGCCAAGAGAGCGCGGGATGTGCTGCAAGAAGCTGGGGTTGCCTTTTACTTGGTCGATGTACACGAAGCGGCCGGTGTCTTTCAGCTTTCGCTGCAAGGTGACCAGCAAGTATTCGCGTTTGATTTCAGCTTCGTTCCATTTTCTTGCTTGAGCAAAAGTGCTGATGAGTTTTTCCACCAGCGCATCCGAAAGGGTGATGTAGGAATCTCGCGTGAGAGCTACCAAATCGTAAACACGAGGACCCATCAATGCATCTTGAAAATCGATGAGCACGAGTTCGCCGTTACTTCGCACCATGAGGTTGCGGCTTTGAAAATCGCGATGCGTGAAAGTGTAAGGCGTTTTGATGATAGCTTCAGTAAGTTTTTTTGTTTGTGCGTGAAAAATATTTTTTGCTTCAGCCGAAACACGTACTCCGCGTGCTTCCAAAGCAAATTCCAAAAAGTGATCGCATTCCCATTGTAAAAGTTCAGCATCAAAAGATCGTTGCAGCGCATAGCAAGATGTGGCTTCACTTTGCTGTGTGTGCTCTTGCAGTGAAATTAAAAGCTGCAAGGCTTTTGCATACCACTTTTCACGTTCTTCTTCGTTTGCCCCTATCACATGCTGAAAAAGTTCGTCGCTTCCAATGTCTTCCAACAAGAGAAGAGATTGGTGATCGTTTGTAGCAAACACTTTGGGAACGGGAACATTGTGTGCTTCAAGAAAACGCTGCACATTTAAAAACGAAAGTTCATTTTTTACGCCAGCAAAGTTAGTAATTTCTTCCGAAGCCGAAGCTTTGCCCTCTGGCATTTTCATCACCACAAAGCTTTTGCCGTCTTCGGTAAAAAGACGATGATAGCTTCGGTATGAAGCATGCGCGTGGAGATCGGTAACAGATTTTAGTTGAGAGTTGATGCCAGCTTTGAGCAGCAGTTCAGTAAAGGCCTTGTGCATGAATTTCCTCACTCGTGAAGCGAGGCTTATAGGGTTTGTTGGAAGAGAAGGCAAGCGCTTGCGAGAAGTGATGCGTGATGGAGCAATAGGGGAATAGTGCAATAGTTCAATGGAACAATAGTGCGATAGGGAAAAGCTTGTCATCTTTGCATGTTGTTGGTGAAGCATGTTAAATAACGTTTAAAATCAAATGCTTAAAAAATAATAAACTATACTTGATAAACTATACTTTATAAAGTATGGTTTAGTCATGGCAATTCAACATCTCAAAAATATGAATATTCAACAGCTGCTTCAAGAGGGATATGAACTTCCCTTGGCGATGAAACATTATCCATCACGAGGACAAACTGCAGTTCAAAAATTGTATCAAACGAAAATAGGAAAACTTTTTCTCAAAGAAGTTTCAAAACGAAATCACGAAGAATGCAAAATTGATATAGTTTCAGGAACTTTAGCTGAACGTGAGTATTGGGCCTTTTTGTTGGCTCAAGAAATGAAACTAAATGTTCCCGAACTTATTTTGCTAAATGAGTCTACAACAGTTCAACGCTGGCTTGATTATCCTGATGCTAATACATTTATGACAGAGCAGGGAAAGCTTACGTTTAAAGCAGAAAATGTTTTTGAATGTGCACTCTTCGATTATCTGACGGGTCAAATTGATAGGCACGACGCAAATTATTTGTACAATTTTTCCGACAAAGAAATTTTACTTATTGATTCTGCGCACGCTTTTTTAATTTTTGATGGAAGCATGCCCGATTATCTTAAACTTTTTGAAGCTTCAAATCAGGAGATGCTCACGAAGAAAATGGAAGTACTGGCAAAAAGAATGTTGAAATCTTTGAATACCAAAGAATTGCAAAAGCTTGTTCCACTGCGTAATGCCGAAGAGGGAAAAACTCTCGTAAAACGATATGAACAGCTAAGCACTGTAAAATCAATATCAGACGTTATTGCACTTTATCGCGGGAGAAAAAGATGAAGTCGTTTTCTAAAGAAGGGCTTGAAGCGTTTGTGAATGCTTTGCAGCTTTCAATTAAAACAAAAGTGCTTGATTGGGCAATAGATAGACACTCTGGAGAATGTTATGTTCATTTAGAAAAAACGAAGACTAAAGATGAGTACTTAGCTCTTCTCTGTAAACTTTCTTTCGTAAAATGGGATAAGAAAAAAAATCTTTTAAAAATTAATTTTGAACATGAAGAAGCTTTATCAAGCCTTACGAGTTTTTTGTTGCTTTCTCGTTTGCAAATAAAAAATATTCAAAGTCTTGCGGAAGGAAATGTTGTGTACCAACAATTTGCCCAGCAAATGGGCTTGTTGTCTCATAAGCATGCGAAGACTGAAGTGCAAAACGTTCAGCAGATCATGGATTATTTTTTCTTCGTCATGTCAGAAAAAGATACTACGTTTCGTGAGCTTTCTGAGAAAACGGGGCTTTCGCAAATGGCCATTCACAATGCAAAAGCGGGAGGGGATGTTCGACTTTCAAGCTTTTTGAAATTAGCAAAGGCCTTGGATGTAAAGATATATTTCGAAAAATAGAGTTTCTTCAGCTCTGGAGACTTTCTCACCAAAACCACACTACATCAGCATTTCCCGCATTTTTTGTTTGCGTAAAATTCAAGTTTTGCTAGGTGCTTCCCTTCATTTTAGAAAAGTGAGATAGGCTATGAGAGTAATTGCTCCACTTCCAGCTGGATACACTGGTCTTCCCCTTGCGGGCGCCTCAGCTGCTCCGCAGTTCTTTTCTCCATACTGGGCTACGGTTCCAGAATTTAGGATTGGTGGACCAGCTAGAAGGTTGGCGTCAGTTGGTATCCCTTTAGACAATTCCACAGCACTTGGTCGTATGCTTCAATTAACAAAAAGTAGAAATCAACAATGGGGGCATGCCACTCTTGTATTGCTGGATCCTGCAAAATTTTTTGGTGTGCATAAGGATAAGTGGACAAATGTTTCTCGGCATCCATTGACTAATCCCATTCAAGTGACAAAAAATCTTGTAGAAAGAGAAAATGAGCCATTTATCTGTTTGCAGGTTAAATCTAAAAATGCACAAGCTGCTTTTTTCAATCTCGTTTCCTGTCTTCTGGCTGTAAATCTCGTTCCCAATCTTGAACAAACGCGAAATGTAGGTTTTGTAGATGCTGCAAAAGCGGAGCTTAATGCTATTCGTTTTTCACCCACAAGACAATCTTCTGGAGCGGTGATGGATTTTGATCCTCGCGTAGAAATAGTTAGTGGCCGCAATGGAACCGCATTTTCACTTTTGTTTCCACTCAGTAGCTATTTTTTTACAAGAGGTGGAATTTATCCTCATCATTTACTTGCTCAAGGTGCAGCCGTTTTATTTGATAATGCTTTTCAATATCACGTGAGTATGAATTCAAAAACTGAAGGAGTTTGTGGTGAAGCTGACTATCTCAACTTCGATGGCACTCACGGCAATGTCTTGTCAGCACTAGCTTTTGTGGCGGCGAGTGATGCTGAAAGAAAAAAACTTTCAACGCTTGTTGAGGATATGGATGAAGTTGACGAAGCAGTGTTTGCACAAGTGTATCCAGACGGAGCAAAATTTCTGATGAACCACAATGCTGCACTGCATGTTGATTCAGCTTTTGTGAAGGGCGCTCGGGGTGAATGGCTTGGCACAGTTCACCGCGGCTTATTCCCACTCCTTGCTGTGGAGAGAGCTGCTGGTAACGAATTTAAACTAGACTTCGCTTTAGGCGCTGCAACAATCAGCCGCAATGGACGATATTCCCTTCAAGCGCGTCAACGCGCACAAAGATAAACGAGGAAACATATGCAACTCATTAGCCAAGCCACTATTCCGTTTGCCACTTGCGCAGCGCCGTTATTTGGAGACGCAAGAACTACTTTTTCTTCTTCTCACTTACCAACAGATGCTGTCTTATCTCCGGCAGCTATAGCTCTCATGCCAAGAGGAAGCTGGTGTGATGTGGGTTTGCCGGGCCATTCAGTTTTGGGAAGAAGATCTATTGTGCGTACTTCTACACCAGGAGAGAAAGATCATCTGCTTCAGTTTCGTGTGCAGAGATCTGCTGAAAAGAAAGTGCTTTTGGCTGTGCTTTCGTCGTTGATGGCGGCAGAGATTTATCCACATTTTCCAAAAAAGATAGCTCATGTTCCAGAGCAGGTAAAAGCCGATGCAGAGCGTTTACTAAGCGAAGCTATGGCTGTTTATCCAGATTATCCTGAACCATTCATGCATTACCCTCGACTTACTCTGAAAAGAAAAGGTGACGAAACATTTCTTTCATTACGCTTTGCCTTTCATCATCCGTATCAAGTAGGTGGAGTGGCGCATCATTATTTTGCACAAGGTGCTGGCGATCTCTTCAACCTTCATTTTGACTATGAGGTGGAAGCTGCTGTTGCTGATCATGACCCCGCTCAATGCAGTCTGCAGTTTTTAGCTCATGCAAATATGCTAGCCGTAGTTGCAACAGCTACAGCAAGTGAAGCAGCTCAAGCGCGTTGGGAAAGATGGTGGAACGGTGAAGTGAGAACAGAGCTTCAAGTAACGCCAGCTGTGCTTCAGCGCATATGGGGTGCAAGATTGTTGTTTAATGTGAATGGAGATGATTTCGTTCCAGAAACTTCTCTGGTGTTGGGAAATAAAGGCGAACTGCTAGAAACACTTCACAGAGTATTTCTTCCTCTTAAAACAAGCGGTGCTATGCACGATGTAAACGCAGTCTTTGATTTTGGTGATGCTCATGTTTCGGGTGGATTAAGTTATACTCCGAGAGTAGCAGGAGCTGAATAAAATGTTTTTAAAAGAAATGAGCAGTGCACTTATATAAGAAACGAGAAAGAAAATGAGATTTATTAATCCACATCAGGCTGGGGCTTTTTTTAAAGCGCCGCCACTTGCAGATCCCACCTTCTCGGACACACTTCCTTCACGGCCCGTATGGCAAGTTAAGGGAGTAAGGATAGCTCGGTATTCAGACGGTATTCCTTCTGGTTTTGGTTCTAAACTTCTTCAAAGAACAAAAGTTGCAAATAATATTATGAACTTGGGTAGTGGAACATATACTCTTTTTAATCCCTTTCTCCTTTCTTCATTAGGATATCGCCAGCAAAATGTTGCGTTTCCTGATTTTCCGAAAGTCTCGGCGGAGAGAGTTCGTTGTGACGATCATGATGTCTTAGATTTTTTCATTCATCGTAGTCAAGCGCATGGAATAATGTACAACTTGCTATCGGTCTTGCTTGCCGCAGGTTTTGTTCCACAACCGACGAAATTTTTTAAAAATAATATGTTCAAGCAGGGAGATATTTTCACCACATCGCTTGCAGCGTATTTGGATCAACTTCGCGATGCTGGAAGTCGTGACTTCGGAGTACAAGAATTTGATCCCATTTTGGATTATGAAAAATCTTCTTTAACACACCATCATTTTCGATTGAAGTTTCCTCTCTTAAATGAAGCAGATCCTGTGCGCCATCTGCTGCTTGCGCGAGGTGCAGCCCTTCTCTTTGAAGAAAGACTTCGTTATACAGCGGCAGTTTACAGTGATCGATGGTGGGACTCTGGTGATCTTCAGATTTTTCTCCATCCTTTTGGGAATATCTTGTCACTCGGCATTCAAAGAGACGCCAGTTATGATGAAAAAACACTTTGGGATGAGTGGCTAGCTACTGTGGGCGCCGCCGTTTACCGAGATGCTGATGAAGATCAAGTAAATGCTGTGCTTCATCATGGAAGAAATGGAAGAAGAGGTGTGCCTTCTTTAAAATGGCGCGGTAATTATCTTCCGCTTGAAAGCGCATTGAATGTATCCATGGATAAAGAGGGAAAAGTGAAGCTAAACGGGATGGTGTATCGAGTTCTTTTTCCCCTTGAGGAAGAGCTTAATGGCAAATTAGATCTTCGTTTTCGTCCTATTCTTGATGTAAACGAACAAAAATTGGATATTGAGTATACTATGGGTAGAAAAAGGTATTGATCTAAGTTCACTTGACCTTTCACCTTAAGCCTTGCATGAACGCACTTCATGGGAGGCTTTTTCATGCCAGGAAAATCAAAACGTATTGTCGTCAAAATTGGAAGTAGCTTACTTGCTAGCAGCAATGGTGAGCTCTCTCGTAAGCGGCTTCTGCAGCATGTGGAAGTAATCGCCAAGGCAAAACAGCAAGGTCATGAAATTATCTTGGTGTCCTCTGGTGCAGTTGCGGCGGGCTTTTCCCAGCTTGGCTTTTCCAGTAGGCCAAAAGCCATTGAGGCTAGACAAGCAAGTGCGGCCGTTGGCCAAGGTAAATTAATTCACGCCTATTCGCAGGCTTTTCAAAAATATAAAATGAGTGTCGCGCAAGTCTTGCTCACGCGAAGTGATATTGCGCTTCGAACTTCGTATCACAATGCGCTCGGCACCTTAGAACTTTTGCTGAAGAAAAAAATAATTCCCATCATCAACGAAAACGATACCGTTGCGGTGAAAGAACTCACCTTTGGTGATAACGATCAACTTGCCGCTTTAGTTGCTGGCATGGTGCATGCGGATTCACTGATTATTTTTTCAGATGTGCTTGGTGTGTACGATAACAATCCCAAAACGCACAAAGATGCGAAGCTCATTTCTTCCATTGAAACGGTTGATGAAAAACTGCTCTCAGCTGCAAAAGAAGGTGGGTCAACGCTTGGAAGCGGTGGGATGCTTTCAAAATTGTCCGCAGCAAAAACAGCAAGTTCACTTGGAGTAAAAACGTATATTGGAAGTGGACATCACAAAAAGAAAACACATCTTCTAGAAATTCTGTTGGGTAAAGGCGAAGGGACTTATTTTTCTGGGCCAAAAACTTCAGCAGCAAGCAGAAAAAAACAATGGCTTATTTTTCACGCAAATCCTGTCGGGAAAATTATTGTTGATGCAGGAGCGCATGTGGCAATTACCCAAAAAGGAAAAAGTTTGCTGCCAGCAGGTGTTAGCAAAGTGGACGGGTATTTCTCATCTGGTGATGTGGTATTTGTCGCAAATACAGATGGAGAGCTGCTTGCAAAGGGATTATGTAATTATTCCGCTGCAGAATTAGAGCGGCTCAAAGGGAAAAAAACAAGCTCCATTTCAAAAGAAGAAAAACAAGGAAAAACAGAAGTTATTCACCGAGACGATTTAGTTTTAATTTAGGATACACATGAAAACATTAGAACAACAAGCTAAGGCGGCAAAGTCAACAGTGTCAGATGTTGCAGCGCTTTCATTAAAAAAGCGTAATGAAGTCTTGGCGCTCATGGCAAAAACTCTTAAGCAAAATCAACATAAAATTATCACTGAAAACAAAAAAGATCTCCAAGCTGGCGAGAAAGCTAATATTGGTAATGCTTTGTTGGATAGGCTTATGCTCAATGAAAAGCGCATTGAGGAAATGGTTGAAGGCATTCACACGGTTATTAAACTTCCAGATCCGCTAGCTGAAGTGCTTGATACGTGGAAACTCAAAAGTGGAGTGAAGGTAAAAAAAGTTCGAGTGCCGCTTGGTGTGATTGGCATTATTTACGAAGCGCGCCCAAATGTTACGGTTGATGCCGCTGCACTTTGCTTCAAATCTGGAAATGCTGTTTTGCTGCGTGGAAGCTCAAGTGCTTTTCATTCCAACAAAGCTTTGGAAAATTGCTTGCAGTCTGCATTGCAAGAAGCTGGTGTTTCAAAAAATGCCATTCAGGTTTTGGATGATGTTTCCCGCGAAACCGTAAAAGATATGCTTACGCTCAAAAAATATATCGATGTACTCATCCCTCGTGGAAGTGCACAGCTTATTGACTTCGTGGTTGAACACGCCACCATTCCTGTTTTAGAAACCGGCGCAGGAAATTGTCATGTTTACATTGATGCAACAGCAAAAACAAAAATGGCAGAAGACATCGTGCTGAATGCAAAAGTGCAACGGCCTTCAGTCTGCAATGCTGTTGAAACTGTTTTGATACATGAAGCGTGGGCAAAAAAGAATTTGCTTCACTTGCTTCAAGCGCTCAAAAAGCAAAAAGTAGAACTTCATGTTTGTGAAAATACGTTAAAGCTTGTGGCGGGAAAGATAGATGTGACAAGAGCTACAGAAGAAGACTGGAAAACAGAATATCTCGATTACATTCTTGCTGTAAAAGTTGTAGCCGATGTGCAAGAGGCTGTGAAGCACATCAATACATACGGAACAAAACATTCCGAAACCATTATTACGGAAGCTAAAAAAAATGTGGAATACTTTATGACACATGTTGATGCAGCCGTTTTATATCATAATGCTTCAACACGTTTTACCGATGGGTTTATGTTTGGCTTTGGCGCCGAGATTGGCATCAGCAATCAAAAGCTGCACGCGCGTGGCCCAATGGCATTGCCAGAATTAACAACGTATCAGTATCGCATGTTTGGAAAAGGCCAAGTAAGAGATTAAGGATCCACCGTAAGAAGAATATCCGAGTTGCTCAAATTGCTTCCCACCAAAACAGTAACGCTATTCTCGCCAACGCTTGCATCTGCTGGAACGGTGACGGTGAGGGCTTCAACTTCAGTGCCAACGGCAGGATCAACCAGGCTATAGCTTTCCGCAGTAGCTGAGATCTCACCAATCACCACCACATTGTTGGAAGGCACAAGTGAAAACCCAAGCCCGTAAATGGTGATGGTGTCACCGATGCTCGCGTTTTCAGGATCAATCCGGCTCACAATGGGAAATGATTCGGTAGAAATATCAGCATCAAACTCACTTGAGCCACTTCCGCAGTGGGAAAGAAAAAGTGCAAAAAGAAAAAATGAAAAAAGTTTGAAGGCACGAAACATGCGCAGCATATAGCCTTCCTAAAAACGAAAAGCAAAGTTTGTTTTTTCTCTTTTCTGTCATTGCGAGGAACGTCAGTGACGTGGCAATCTCCTCTACAAACCTCACATCAAGCTACAAATCTTCTCCTGCAAATTGAGCTTCCAAAAAGTGGAGGTTTTTTCAAGGAATGCTGAGGGTTTGAAAGGGTAGATGGTTTCATCGCACAAATGCTTGCAAAACTTTCGTCCAAAATAATGCGCGGTTTCATAACGTTCACGTTCTTCTTTTTTGAGCAGTGGCGAAAAGTGAAAATCATGAAAAAGATACCGAAACATTTTTGGTGGAACCTGTCCCCAAGTTTCAAACGAAAAAAGACACAGCAAAATAAATTTATCTACTTCGGCCTGTAGTTCCAACTCAAGTTGTGAACATTGTTTTCCCAAGTTGCCTCTGTCCACAACATACAAAAAATGACTCACACCTTCGATGGCGCAGGCGTACGCATCAAGATGCTGAAGTGAAAACGGTTGATTCTCAAGTGTTTGTAACAAGTGCTGATTGATATAAAGCCCCAAATCAACTTGATCATCAGATTCAGATATAAACAAGGCTTCCCGTTGCGATGGATGAAAAATTGCTTGGGCATTCGAGTGGCGGGTAAGATACGGAAGAAGATATTCTTGAAGCGGAAGAGTAAGGCTGGGGTCGTACAAAAAAATTAAACTATCATGAATTTTTTCCAGGATCATCACAGCTCTCCTTTGCGAATAAGACCTTGCTCTTGCAGTGCACGCGCAAGTTTCTCGTCGCCCGTTTTAAGCCAACGTTCATACAGCTTGATGAGGTCACGGTTGTTGTGGGCGTGATGCCAAGGCGCAATGGCCGAGAGCACGTGTACAAACTGCGAAAAGTTTTCTGCGAGTTCAGTATAAAGGTGAGAAAAAGTTTTTTCTTGAGCAAAAAGTGCGGCCAAACTTCCGTAAGCAGAACCACCCATGGAAATATAGTAATCCTCATCGACAAGTTGGCGTTTGATGCTGTCAGAAAAAAATCCGGTGATGTACAAAGCGGTGTCACCAATTCTTTTCAGCGAACGAGTTTTAGTGGCCAGATCACCGCTCATTGCTTCAAGCAAAGAAATGGCAAGTGGCTTTTCGCTAAAATGGCTATCATTATTTGGTTCAAAGAATTTTTCCGCAGTGTGGAATTGTTGAAGCAGGTTCACCAAATAATATTCCGTACATTCACTTGCAGTGCAGTCTTGTTCCACAAAAGCAAGACGCACTTGCTCACGAAGGACTTCAGGAAACTGATTGCCGGGTATAATTTTCGACATGGAATCTCTCCCAACTGTCGATTATTATAGCAAAACTTTTCACATCTTCCGCGATATATTTGTAACTCTATGAAAAATATGTATTTTTATACACTTTCCTTTTAGCTGAAAGAGAGTGATGTTGAAAAAGTATTGATTTATTCATAATTAAGTAATACTTTAAAAATATGAAAAAAAAACAAGCCGGCCGGCCTTTGAAAGGTGATGCAAAACGAATTCGCACATCATTTACGCTTCCCCCAAAGTTGCTTCATCAAATGGAAGAACAAGCAAAAGAACTTGGAGTAAGCAAAAGTGATTTACTGGTTCAACTTTTTAAAGCAGCACAAGACAAACATTTTCAAGCACGTATTATTGCACGCTCGCGTTTCCCCCTTTCGGCTGAAGAGGTGACGAACATCTGCGTAAAATATCACATCAAAACTTTTTCACTCTTTGGTTCCATCCTTACCAAAAAATTTAATACAGAAAGTGATATCGATATTTTAATAGAATTTTGTGAAGATAAAACACCAAGTCTTTTCACGCTGTCTCAATTTGAAATGGAACTCGAAAAAAAAATTCCGGGAAGAAAAATTGATGTCAAAACCCCACAAGAATTAAGTTCATATTTTCGCGAACAAGTGCAACGTGAAGCAGAGGTGCTTTATGCCGCTTGATGCAGATCGTATTCGCGTTCAACACATGTGTGATGCCTTAAAAGAAGTGATCGTATTTTCGAAAGAAAAAACGCTGCAAGATTTGTACTCTGATCGTCAATTGAGTTTGGCACTGGTGAAGGAAATTGAAATTGTGGGAGAAGCTGCAAGCAAAGTAAGCTTAGCTTTTCGAAAACAACACAAAAATATTCCATGGGATGTCATTATTCATACGCGAAATCGTTTGGTCCACGGATATTTCGACATCGACTACAAGATCGTTTGGCAAACAGTTCAGTATGATGTGCCGCAATTGCTTTCGCAGCTAAAGAAGTTGTTTTAAATATTCCCACCCAAATGAGCAGCCTTTTTTTCTATGTCTTCCAAGCTTTCGTCTGTTGTGGGTTTGAAGAGGTTTTTTGAAACTTTTCTGAGGAGGAACATTCCCAGGAGGGCTTTGAGCAGATAATTTATAAACATCCACAAAAGGGACATCGCCAGCATAAGCTCTTCGGGGCTTATTTTCCCGGCGGTGAAAAGTGGACTGGTCATAAATGGCGAAAGCATTTCCACCATGGCAGCATTGGTAGTTCCAAGGCCACCGGGTGTGATTGGCAACATGCCGATCAAGAAAACGATGGGAATATTGCCAATAATTTTTGTGAATGGAATGAAAGCATCAAAGGTTTGAACTACAATATAAATAGAAACGATAATAGTGAAGTGAATGGGGATGCGCAGCAAAGCTGTGCTGAGGTAGTCTTTGAGCCGTGCTTGTTCAAAAATGTGAAACACTTTTTGTTGGCGAATTTTTTCAATCCACGCAAAGCGGAAAAAAGTTCCAAAGATTTTTTCGTGCCAGCGTCTCCAAAAAATAATCCAGCCAAGAAAAAAACAAAGAAACATAATGGCAACCGTGTGCACATATGGAGAAAGATGAACTCCTCCCAAAACCACGTCTTCCAAGCACGATCCAGCGAAGGCCAAGAGAATAATCCACGACAAATCCAAAATCATCATAAACAAAAAGACGCCAACCACTTGAAATATGGGAATGTTGTAACGGCGTTTCAAGTAGTAGGCAAAAGCAGCTTGGCTTGCTGGATAGTTGATGACCATGATGAGATAGGTCACGCCGCGGGCAAGAAGGATGTCTTTGAGGCTCACATGGTGGGTGAAGCGAGAAATCACCCTCGCCATGACCCAGGAATCGCAAAAATAGATAAAAAAGAAGTAAAACAGCGAAAAGGAAAGAAAAGGCAATAATTTCACCTGTTTAAGGGAAGCAAAAATCTGAGAAGGAGGATAAACCGAGAAAAGGTAGTAAAAAATACCTGCTGCCATAAGCCACGGAAGGATATTTTTGAGAAAAAATGTGAATTTTTTCATAATATAGTACGCAACCTTTTTGGGGAAACTGCGAAAAGTGAAAAGCACATACTGTACATAACTCTTTCTGTCAATTTACCCAGAATGCAAATAGATTTGCAGGGGCAAATACGGGAGAGGAGACGCCCTTGCTCCCCCAATCCCCCATCTCCTTTCCCAACTATAATACTGGCCTGTTCATAGTGAAACTATGGGCAGGCTTTTTTGTAACTAGGGCAATAGGGCAATAGGACGATAGTGCGATTGTTCAATGGTCTTATCCTTCACTCTCTTTAAACCCCTGACACACGAGGTAAAATTCGCTGGAGGTTTTTCTGGTGGCGGGCGGTGTGACAGTGCTCACTTTTTGAAAAGCAGCTTGAAGGGTTTTGCGAAAGCCTTGCGATTCGGCGCCGGGAAACATTTTGCAGATGTAGGTTCCACCTTCTTGCAAAAGTTCTGCGCAGAGTTCAAAGCCCATCAGACAAAGTTCGTACGATTTATAAGCATCCGCAAAGGCAACGCCAGTCGTATTTGGCGCCATGTCAGAAACAATGGCTTTGGCTTTTCCGCCCAAGTGTTCTTCCAGTAAAGCAGGTGTGGCTTCATCTTCTATCGAAGCTAAAAAAATCTCCACATACTTTGGAAACGAAATTTCAACTGGCAAAATATCAATGCCCACCACTTTGCCTTGCGGCCCCACAATTTGCGCAAGCTCTTGCAGCCAGCCGCCCGGCGCGCAGCCAAGATCAATCACCTTGTCGCCTTTGCGTAAAAACTGAAAGCGCTCTTGCAGCTGAATGATTTTGTATGAAGCTCGCGAAGCCTTGCCTTCAGCCTTTGCTTTCTTGTAGTAATGGTCCTTGCGATTGTAAGCCATGCGGGCTACTTAGCAGCGTTTCTTGGTTTGGCAAGTTTTTTAGCAATCATAATTGTGAGGAAAAATGAAGCGATACAAAATTTCAGTCTGCAAAACCAAAAGCTGCAGCGAGCGATTTTCGCGCGACACCAAGAAGGAGTTTGAACGCTTGGTGGAGAAAGCTGGCCTGCAAAACAGTATCATTATAGCCGATGGTGGCTGTTATGGCCGTTGTGACTTCGGCCCCAACGTTTTCCTGCAAGGTCCGGTGGAAGATGATGCTTTGTGGCAAGAACTCTGCGCCCAACCGAGCGGACCCCACGACCAGCGAGTGCCGGGTTTTGTCTACCGCGGTGTTTATCCTTCTGAGGCCAAATCCATTTTTGAATCTCACTGTCTTCACGATATTCCTTTTGATCCTTTGTTAGAAAAAGAGACTCAATAGCCTCTCATTAGCCCATTTTTTCATTTCATCCTCAGCCCGCAACTTTTCCCAAAACCAGCCGATAACTAAGGTGAGGGGCTTTTCCCCAAATGGGGAATAAAGGCCCCAAAAGAGGGCTTCAGACCATTTCTTTTGGCTTTGGAGCCAATTTAAAATTATAAAGATTTCAAAGAGTTATACTTTATTTTTAAGAATTTTAGTTTGGCAATGGAATTGCAAAACATAACCCTAAATAGGGAGGCTATATGTTTTTAGGTGGAAAAGTAGGAATCAACCCAAATGTAAAAAGTATTTCCCCAGCTGTGGATACGGGAAAGGTTTCGTCCCCAGCAAAAGCAGGGAAAACGCTTGCAGAAAACCTTGCTGAAGCACGAAGCAATGGCTTTGTGGCTGGTAATCAAGATTTTGCAAACATTACTTCACCACTCAAACGCAATAATTTTCCGGGCATATTTGGAAGTTCTGCGAGTAAGCAAGTTGCATCATCTATAAAGACAGTTGAGGATGTTATCCGACTTGTTTCTTCTGAAAAGCTTTCAGCCAGAGACCTTGGCGACATGTTTGCCGCATCAGATATTGCAGTGCTTGGAAAAGGGGAGGCGTAATGAAGACATTTTCACGTGAAGAATGGATGAAAATTTTTGAAGCGTTGATTGAGCGCGAAAACGATATCACCAGCTCGCCAGCTTTTCGAAAGCAGCTAAATCGTGATCAAAAGCTTGCGGCCAATCAAATTACCCGCGAAGCGACCAACAATGTAGCTTATCGCTCGGTTGATTTTGATCTTGAAGGTCTAAGTGATGACGAAATCTGGGCAAGACTGGATAACTCACGTTACAACGAACTTATTCAAGACAATGCCGCAGCTCAGTTTATGAAAATGGTAGAAAAGCTAGACTTGATTGAGTAAGTCTAAAGAAATTTCACCCTACTCAAGTGGAAGAACTTGAAATGATTCCGCGTGAAACCGTCCTTTGCTGATTTCCCCAGTAACTCTCGCATTTCGAATACGCTGACAAAAGCCATCTGCAGCATGAGCATCACCATGATCATCAATGCTGCTCCCATCTACAAAATAAGCCTTTCCGTTGACGCGAATGGCCAAATCACACGATTGCTTTTCGCTTTTTAGCTGAAATTGACATTGCCCACAAGCAGCCTCTACGATTTTATCTTCAAGGCGAAGGCTAGTATCGGCGGGTGTGCAGGAAAGAAAAAGCGAAAAAACTACAAAAAAGAGAAGAGAATATTTCATTGTTTTTGCCTCTTTTGGCAAAGTGCCATATTGAGGGCCTTTGCTGAGGGGTGG
>PCXC01000047.1 GCA_002796345.1 Deltaproteobacteria bacterium CG11_big_fil_rev_8_21_14_0_20_42_23
GTCCGCATCTGTCGCTGGGATACAAAACCCCTGCTTCCGTTCATGCTGGACGACTTAACTAAGTGTCAACTATTTTAGGACGTGACAGTTAACTTTACGGTGAAGCGTTCTCTTTGATTAGTAAAATGGCCTGTGTAGGGCAGGGATGAAAAGGGACAAAACAAAGAGAATGAGAAAAATGAAAAACAGTGTTTTGGCGATACTCACCGCACCAGCGGCTATTCCACCAAAACCAAAAACAGCAGCAATAATTGCAACCACAAAAAATATAAGCGCCCATGACAACATAACAACCTCCCTTTCGGTTTCGTAAAAGTAAGCAACAGAGGAAGACTACTGAAACAAATCAAGATGGTAAAATTGATAAAAACCATTAGCTCATTGATGAAATGAACAGTGCGTATTTTAAAAACGGTATCGAGAGAAAGCCGCAACAGCGCGCTGGAGGAGGAGATGGGTTATGTATCTTAGAGGATCAGCCCTGCGATACAGCCCTCCAGCTACAGAGCCCAGAACATAACCTGCTAAAAGAGAACAGGAAAGGGAAGCATAGAAAATATTTTTTTGCATAATACTTTCTGCTAACTTTTTCTTCGTTTCGCCTTTTAAATCTAGGATTTGTTTTCTCAAAAACACTTTACACATCACTTTTTAAGTTTTTTTCTAAACGTACATACTCTTTTTTCGCAGAGCGAAAACTGGAATATCGTTTTTTTAAGAAAAATATATTCAGCAAAACAAAGGCTGCAAAAAGAAAAAAGACGCCACAAAAAAAGTACGAGCTTCCAATTGAGAGAGAAAAATAATGCTGTGATAAATGAACGATACCAAATGATATGAACACTACAGAAACAAGTGCGAGAGTAAACAAAAGAGAAAAAAACAAGAGTTCAGTAACCTTGCGTTGCAAATACACATTCACTTTTTCTTTTACTTCACATACAAAAACTACGGCATATTGCCGAATATAAGTAAGAATCTCTTCTCCCTTATTTTCCTGCTCTGCTGACGCTTTCCCGCCATCAACAGAGTGCAACTCATGCTTTTTTGAATTATTTTCCATTGTCATTATCACTCATTCATTTTCGATTTTATTTTCTCAACTTAAAAAAACTTGCAATGACAAAACCTGCAGCAGCAGAGATGAGTAAGGCTGAAAGGGGTCTCTCTTTTATCGTTTCTTCTAATTTTTTTTCTGCATTCAAAGCAGCTGACTTTGCTTCCTTCAAATAGTGGGAAGAATTTTCTTTCAGATGTTTTACGGAATCATCGGCAGCCTCATACGCCGCTTGTCCAACATTGAAAGCCTGTTCTTTGAGTTTTTGCGTTTCGTCTTTAAAATGTCTAACTGATTCTCTTTTTGTAACTTGGTCAATTTCGCTTTTCATGTTTCCTCCAGGGTTGGTGTGAGAGAAAAGGTAGGAAAATTAAAGCGTTGTGTAAAATTGATTAAAGCCATGAACACATAAGCAAACAACTATGAAGATTTTTTTTCTTTGAAATACATTTTTTGCATTGAAAGAAAGAGGAAAAGGATAATGGGCGCTAGCAAAATTCCTATGACTCCAAAAATTTTTGCGCCACCAATCAACACAAGAAAAAGTAAAAAGGGATGCGCTTTATTTTTTCCTTTAATCACAAACGATCTTAGAATGTTATCAACTGTAGAAACCACCAAAACGCCATACACCATGAAAATGAGGCCGGCTTTTACGTCTCCAGTAAGCACCAAGTATATGCTTGCTGAAGTATAGCAAACAAAAGCCCCCACCACGGGAACAAGACAAAAAAGATAAATAAGAGGAATGAGCAAAATGAGCTGACTGAATGAATAAAAAATTATTCCTAAAACAATTAGTGTAGCCTGAGCAACTCCTACAAGAATGCCCGAATAAAAAGTGCTTTTTATACTTTCCCTCACATCAACAAGCAAAAGACTGAGTTTGTTTTTGTTTTTTTTAAAAAGATTTTCAACGTAACTCATAATATTTTTCACTTCAGCTAACAGTACAATACTTGTCAGCAGAAAAAGAAAAAATTGCACTACTGCCTTAAAGCTAGTGATGATCACCATTGGAGAGTAGCGATATAAAACATCAACAAAGTTTTTAAGATGAGTAAGAATATAATTTTTAATTTCTAACTTCTCGAGTGAAACGGAAAAGAAATCATAAGCATAATATTGAATAGCACCAATTAAGACCGAGAAACTCTGAGAGACTTCATCTTTTTCAAGTTCGCTCAGAATATTTTTTAAAACCTCTAAAAGATGTGAAATTCCAAAAGACATAAGAACGACAAAGGGAGCAATACAAAAAAGAAGTGCAAGAAAGACAGTCAAAGCTGAATGAAGATAATTATGCTTTCCAATTTTACGCTGAAAAAAATTGTAGACTGGATAAACAAGGGAAACAAAACAAAAAGAAAAAAGAAAAAGCGAAAAAAATGGAGATAAAAGCAAAAGAACAAAAAGAGAAAGAGAAAGAAAAAGAACGTTTGTAAAGGTATACTTTAGCATAAAGCTTTCTCGATTCATCCCATTCAAGAAACTGCTTATCTAGATGACATCCTTCGCAAAATAAACTAGGCTCCTCGGAAAGTTTCTGTTTTCACTGTGTACAGAGGAGCAGACTTATGCATCAATACATCAACTTTAATCACATTTACTATTTTCTTGTCATTGCACAAGAAGGATCCGTAACCAAAGCTTCAAAAAAACTGCACGTCACGCAACCTACGCTCAGCAGCCAGTTAAGTCAACTTGAGGAAACACTTGGCACAAAATTATTCGATAGAAATAAACGTCGGCTCAAGCTGAATAAAAATGGTGAAACCGTTCTCAATTATGCTGCAAAAATTTTTCACCTCAAAGAAGAAATGCTTTCCTCTCTTCACGAAAAAGAGACGGAGATTAATCAAGTCAATATTGGTGTTCTGCCTTCACTGGCAAAAGAAGTTGTATACGATTTTATATCATGCGTGTGGAAACATAATAATACCAGAGTTCATGTTTCAAACTATTCATTACCAAGTCTAGAAAAACATCTCATTTCTGGAGATCTCGATATTGTCATTACAGATTGTTTTTTAGATACAGGGAATTCGAATTTATTGGTTTGCGAAAAAGTTGCGTCTTATCCCATTGTTGCTGTTGCAGGAAATCGCTTCACAAAACTTAAAAAAACTTTTCCGAAATCCTTAAGCCATGAACCGTTACTACACTTTTCCAAACACAGTCAGTTTCGAAAACAAGTTGATGATTTTTTTTCCAGCCATTCTATCGAGCCTCACATTATTGGAGAAGTGGATGATGTAAGTGTGATGGGCCTTACCGCCGAAGAAAACGACTGTATCGCTATTCTTCCTCCCATCGCGGTTCGAAACGCACTCAAAGAGAAAAAACTTATCCAGCTTGGGAAAATTCCTGAACTCAGATACGAAGTGTGGATGGTTCAAAGAAAAAACGCTCTCTTTTCTCAACACATTTCTGAATCATTAGAAGATTTTAGAGAAACTCTGAAGGAGTAGAGTGTGCACTCATGTCATCATTCCTCACATCAAGTTTTGATCCATAGAAAAAAGGCTATCCATACATCGTATTATCGAAATTGATTCTCCACTTTGTTTGATTGGGGTGAACAGCGTTAGGGCACGGGAATTGTTTCGTACTCTTATAACCTACAAGGAGGAGTTATGAACTGGGAACAAATTAAAGGTAACTGGAACGAGTATAGCGGTAAAGCAAAAGCTCACTGGGGAAAGCTCACTGACAATGATATCGAAAGGGTCAAAGGCAATCGGGATGAGCTTATTGGCAAAATTCAAAAGGCTTATGGAAAAACAAAAGAAGAAGCCGAAGAAGAAGTGGAACGTTTCAGTAAAGAACAACAAAGATCGCAAGGAGACAGCGACCGCCCTCGAGAACGCGAGCAGCAAAGGAATCCGCGCCGCGAACAAGAAGAGAGACAGAGACCAGGGCGCGAGCAAGAGCAAGAAAATCCTCAACGCCGCGAACAACAAAAAAATCCTCAACGTGAAAGTGAACGTAAAGAGCAGCCGCGAAAACAACGCTAACTAAAAAGAGCTTTCTTTTTTAAAGGAGCCTGAACACGGGCTCCTTTTTGTTAATAGCGCTTGTTCCATTCAATAACTGCAGTGGCTTTTGCATCTTGCTGCGCATTTTCTTCATTGGGAGATTCATACAGCGTTCTGATAATCCAACCTTTTCCAAGCTGTTTCTGGATTCCTATTTCTTTTTTCTCGGCATCTCCTCCCAACACAAGAGATGCACCGCCTGGAAGTTTAATTTTTGTTGAGAAAGATTTTGTCACGGGATTGTAATTCACTCTTTCAATTGGCGTTGATCCTAAAGCGTAAAGTGAAAACAATGACAGCGCTCTGTCAGCTATTGCTGCGCTTACATCTGCCGTTGAAGAGGATTCATCGTAAGCAAGTTCTTGGTACGGTTCTCCATAAAGAAGAACGGCATAAATATCTTCTTCTGATAATGGTGGAGAAGATTCCATTACAACTTTTGGCTGATCAAGCGTTCCTAAAACTTTTATGGTAATCGTATAATCGGCGTACGGAACATTAATTGTAGCATCTACTTCCGAGTTCTCCGTCGGCTGTAAAAAACGCAACGAAACTTGTTCCACTGTTGCTTCACGCTGAAAAAATTCCACGGGAAAAGTTTGAATATGCACTGTGCCCTCCATGCCTTTATCACTCAGATGAAGATCCACAAGAATGGGAATTGTTTTTTTTGCAGGATAATACTTCACCTGAAGTGGCTGTGATTTTTCAGTCACCACAAAAACATCGTACGTGAATGTCTTTTTTTCTGCTTCTGCTTGTACTTTTTTTTGCTTCTCGAGCACGATTCTTTCATCCAGAACAAGCTGTGGAAGAGCTATGGGATTTAACTTTGGCAGTTGAACCTCCACATCATCTAGCTTAACTTTCATTTCAAGATACGAACTTTGGTATTTGCCAGAAGAGAAATTAATCCTTATATTTCCATCACTTAGCACATCAAAATTTTGCTCACTCGAAGACAAATGAGTTTGAAACTGAAACGGAAAATGGGAATCATCTCCAAACACATCACTCTTTCCTTTTATGTTTAGGGCTAGATCTCCCTTTAAAACATGGAACGGTGCAGGAAGTGAAAAGGTGGTATTTGATAAAAACTGTGCCAGCTTTTGAAAATGTTTAATTGAGAAATTAAAATCAAAATCTGTAAGCAGTTTCCAATCATCAGGAAAGTTGGTGGGAATACCCTCAAACTGCACTGAAATATTTCCATCTGTCTCAATAAAGTGATACGGCATCGCCAACATTTTTGCTGTTATAGTTCCTTTTGTTTCGTGGTCTAAATCTAACTCAAAAAAAGTTTCTACTTCCCCGGAAAGATCTAACACAGCTGTCTTTGGTGATTCATCAACTTTTTTCCCTTCAAGTAAAAAACTGTATTCTTTCAGTTGTAAGTGGAGAGGACAGTTGATGTTCAAGATTCCATCATTGCGTGTAAGACGAACCGCACGAAGAGAAAATTCGCAATGCGGAAGTTCAACGTGAGGGATCATGGGATCGATATTGTCTACCTTTGCTTCAACACTTGTAACCATTTCATCTTTTTCATAATGCGTTTTTATAACTGCATTCGCTTTTATTTTTTGCATCTTAGCTGTAGTGAGCAATTCAAAATACTTATCTCTTCTGTCCCAAAGAAAATTGAACTGAGCTTTAATTTCTTTTTCCTCTTCGGCAAACTCGCTCTGGACGTTGATTTTCCACTGGTCGCTCACAAAAAAATCTTCGCTCTTCACCTCCACGTTTGCTGTGTATTGCTGCTTTTTAAGCACGTCGTTCACTTCGGCATTCAGCTGAACAGTGTTAAACTTGCTTCCCTCTTCTGAAAAGCTAAGCGTTCCCTTCGCTTCATAATGACGTGTTGGATTGATATATGAAGCTTTTGCTAAAGTGACTTTAAGGGGCTGAACATTTGTCCCTTTCAAAAACCGGGGCAGATGAAGGCGTGAAAAATCTGGAAGCTGAAAGGGTTCATCCTTTGCTTTTTCTTGCGTGCTCAAATGAACGCGAAGGTTTTCAACAGTAACTGGACCAAAATCTGAAAGCGCCAATGCAGTTATTTTGTAGCCAAGATTTAACGACACTTCGTCAGAACAAACCTCTATATGCTCTCTCTCATTTTTTTCCGAAAACAAAAATCTGTGAGATCAAGATGGATTTCGCGCATGAGAAAGTTGTTTCTTTTACTTGTAAATACAAACTTATCCCACGCAATGGAGTACTGTGGAAAAAACGTAAGGAGAGATGAAATATTTTTTTCGGTAATAAATGTATCTGGGGAAGAAAGAAGTAAAAAACCAAAACTGAGAACAAAAATTATTGCTCCGAAAAAAAGAATGAGAAAAGTTTTGAGCATTTTTTTTATCAAAATTCCTCCCCAAAACTTAAGTAGAACTGATACCCATCACTCACGGTGCTAGAATTATTTTTCGCAAGCGCAATTCCTTTTGCAAACGTACCTCGGAAAACGCCAATTGGTGAGGCAATCCTCAAACCAAAGCCCGGTGAAAAATAAAAAGGTTTATCCAACGTGAAAGGCTTGTCTCCAACAGCTCCAATATCAGCAAAAAAAATGGGCTCCATAAAAAGTGGCAAAAGCTTTGCCAGTCTCAACTCAAGGCTAAGAAACGAAGCCGTGAGAGCACCCTGATTTCTATTGGGAATTCCAGCGCGTGTGAAGCCACGCAAACTATTTGAACCACCTAGGTAATACAGAAAATTTGGAGGCACCTGATCTAAATTGTTTTGCGAGGTATCGGTGATGCTTGTCGAAAACGAACCTCGAAGACCAAGCACAAAAAGAGCTGGAGAAAAATTCCCAAGATTCCAAAGCTTGTGTTCACTCAAGGTTAATTTATGAATGCTTAAATCTGATAACAATTCTTTAGCGTTGCTATTCAGCGCAAATGAAGCTTGATAACCAGACTGTGGTGAGGAAAGAAAATATTCAAAATCATGACTTGTAAGATCCCACTGAAAAATTCCTGAAACGAAGCGTGTGAATTGTTGCTGAGGTCCAGACAATGTACGCGTGTACGTTAATTGAGGCCCAAAAAGAAAATGCATCCCAACAACTTGATTGTCATAACTCCAAGCCTCTGCCATTCGTGCATCTGCGGAAAGCAGCTCAAAATTTGTTTCCGACTGATGTTCCACTTTAAACTTAGGCTGAAGATGAAGCCTATTGGTTTCAAATACATACCAATCCAATTCGGCATTGAACTCTTGTCGCTTGAAAGAAGCATACACATCGCTTCGAAATTGAGATGCATTTTTCCCAACTCTGCCGTGTTCTCACGAAATTTTTGCAAGCGCATATTCTTCTGTGTTTGCTCCAACACCAAAGCGAAAAAGACGCGGTCGTCCCAGGATAAGTTTTTGCTCTACGGTAATTTCGTCTGTCTTGTGAGGAGCTTCACATTGCGAAACAAAATAGGTGGCTTCAAGAATGCCCGAATCCTCGGTGCGCCTCTTGGTAAGCTGAAACAAATTCTCCTGGTAAGGCTTGTCTAAACCAAAAGCATCAAAACGTCTTAACACTGGCTTGTTGAAAACCTTAAACTGATCTTCTATCTTCACGCTCTTAAAAAATTTTCCAGGAGTAAGCGAAAGATTTACAACGCCACTTTCTGCATATGCTGCTCCGCTCACCTTTGGGCACGCATAGCCGTTATTTTTTAATTCGCGAACAACCCAATCCTGAATGTAATTAAGTTTTTGTGGTGTAAGAGGAGTGTTTTTTGCTTTGCGCAACTTTTTTATGTTTAAAAATGGAGGCGCATCATCTTCTACATTAATTTTTTTAATAAATGTTTTTTTCCCAGGAAAAATAATTATTTTATTTTCACTTTCCTGAAACGTTGGGAAAAAATATCCTCGTTGCTGTAAAAAAGTTTTGATGTGAAACTTAGCTTGGTTCACTGGAATTTTTTTCCAGCTTTCGTAAGAAGCATCGCCGCAAATTAATTTTTTTTCCTCTGAAGAAAAGTGAACATCTTTTTTCCCCACCACTGAATACGCTTCGCAAACATGCCTCAATTGTTTTTCTGAGGCGGCTTCTGCAAAAGGAAGGAACAAAAACGAGAAAAATAAAAATAAAATTGCATACAAAAACGGAACAGCAGCAAAGCAGCATAAAAAAACACCCTTAAAAGAATTTGCTCTTTTGCCGTCATTTGTTTTCATGTTGTTTTCGTATTTCAGAATGAAGTTATTTCCACCAAAAACATGCAATAGTTTAGGTGCAGGCGTAAAATTGTTTTTTCTCAATATAAAGAAGTGAAATAGGTATATTTTCTCTTTTACCGAAGGCATCACATAGACCAAGGTCTATCATCACATATTCCAATTCGTATTTGTTCTTCTCATTTTTTCTGCTTAGATGAGCTCTGCATCGAGCGAGTGAAGTAAACAATATTGCCCCCATCTTATAGACAGCCTGCTTTGTTTGAGTAGGCTGTCTGTTTTTCTGCCCGTTCATTTTTTGAGGTTCAAAAGATTCAAAACCTGTCCACATTTTAGAATTTTTAACTTCGGAAATATTCACTGTTTCGAATTTATGCTCCAAAATATGAACATTTTGTTCTCCTTTCGGAGCAAAATTACATCTTGTCCGAAATTTTACACATTTGTCGCTTGCACAGACAACAGCACATAGCTTATGCGCAAAATATATGGGACACATACCTTCATCAACCGATACCACAAACGAAAACCTCAGGCTCTTGATCCAATGGGCACAGCAGTATGTGCAAATCCCATTAGAACCTGAAGCGGTGAAAGAAACGCCAGATAAGGGTTTGGCGTCGGTTGATGCAGAATTTACAAAACGTTTTTCTCCGTCAACGCGCAGTACAAATCCTTTGTGGAGAAAAAATGAAATTACAAAATATTTTGCTTAGAACTCACAAGGAATTCCTGCAAATAAGCAAGAAACACAAGTTCGTCCTTTTTTTAATGCAAGTGAAGTACATATTTCTAGTGAAGAACTTCCTTCTTTCAAATTTCAGTTAATGGCACAAATGACATGGCACAAAGCTTTAGATGATAAAGCTTTTCTTTATGCAGTCACAAATCTTGGACAGCAAAAAATGTCGCTCCCAGGAATGTCGCAAGAAGAAAGTCTCAAAGCGTTTAGGATTGCATATAATTGGGCCAAACTAAATAAAAAGTGGTCACAAGGAGATTATAAAAGTGACGCAGCCGAAGTTTTGGAAATTTATAAGGACTCATCACTTTCAAAAGCTATAGGTCTTGGCTCAGCGGGCGCCGCTTTTGGAACGAACATTCTTGAATCACTTGGGAAAGCTAGTGTTAAACTGCATCCAGCTCTAAGTCTCGCTTCATTTGCAACTGCATTAGTTCCTCCACTTTTGGAACATGATCCCTATCTAAAAGATCTTGCTGATTGGAAAGAAAAACAGGGAAAACAATTTGTGTCTGCATTAAATGATGACATTATTAATCACCCAGAAGTGTACCAAAGATATTTAAACGATTTTTTGGAAATGGGACTCACTCCTGAATCAATGAAGTTTTATGGAATACACAGCAACAATTTTGCCAAAGAAATTTTTTCCAAACTGAAGATCGATCCCACTACCTTTGATGAAACTGCATATATCAAAGAAGAACTTGCCGGTAATGTTTTAGCAAAGAGAAGCAGCTTAAATGATAGTCTTACACTGAAATTTACACTTCCCGAAGCTTTTGCACCAACCTCGCAAGGCAAAAGCGATTTATCTCAACTTTCACATTTTATTCAGGAAAAAAATAAGCTCTCCGAATGGGTTGGTGAAAAGTTTCCGGATCTGCATGAAACATTCGATGCAACGATGAAAGAAAAAGGAATGGTAGCTGCAGTAGATTTACTTCTTGCCAAACAAAAAACTGAAACTTCAGAAGAAGTGATTCATTATTTATTGCAACGACAATTCCTTAGTGAAGACGCTTTTTTAGAAACAGCCCAACGCTTTGGCTTTAAAGCCGAAGATCTTATTGAATCGTACAGAAAGAAATTTGGAGAAAATCCTCCGGATTACCCTGAAAAACAAGCCGAGAAGTTATACCAACAGGCAAAGGCTTTAGGAGCAACATTTCAAGCCTTAGGAACAGTAATTAGTTTTTCAAATCCAGAGCTTGGAGCTCGTATTGGACAATTCGGAAGCGTCCTCTCTGGAGCCCTGCAAAATCTTGCAAGCTCCACAACAAACATCTGGGAAACAATTGCCTTCGGAGCAAATTGGATCAACATAGGCTTAGCTTTCATTTCTATTTTTGCAAGTTCAGGAAAATCAAATGATCAAATTATCTTAGAAGAACTCGGAAAACTGAGGGAGGAACTTCAAGATTTTAGAGAAGAAGTTTACAATTACTTTCAGCACCTCGACAAAAAACTCGATCTCCTTATTAATATCACTGAACAAACCATGAACACGGTGCTTATGATGACAAGCGAACAACTTGAAAACCAAGAGTTCATCATTGGTCGCCTCGACAATATTGTGCATCAACTTACTGAAGGCTTTGGTGAATTAAAAAAGGACAGAACAGATCATGCCGCAAGCGAGGCAATCCAATTACAAAAGGAGACTTGCCTTGACGGGAAAGTAAGGTTTGTGAGTGAAGAAGCTGCTTCAGAATTTATTAACTGCTTCTACCATTTTAAAACAGAAGCACAAACCTATTCTTTGGGCAACACTTACAGAAGCCACACCAGTCAGAAATATTCAAAGCACCAACTCAAAAAACGGCCCGTTTCTGCTCATGAGTTAAGAGAAGCTTTTTATCAAAGCACTTTTGCAGAACTTTCTGAATCTGATGTTCAAAAATATGCAGCAGAAAATCTTACACTCTTGCTTGAGCTAGCTCATCGCAATTTTCAATTGTCTTACGATACGAAAGATAAAAAAAATAAAAGCAAACAACTCCCTTATCTCAACTTTAAAACATGGTCAGACGGTATCGATAACTTACACCGACTTATCATAGAGAAGAGTAAAGAGAGTCCGATCAATTTGGTTATGGCCAAAAAACTAATGTCTCAAACAGGACTGAAGGGGAAGTACGTTAAGCCTTCCATTTTTGGTGACATTGCTGACTTGGGTAAAAACGCAGATTCCTTTTTACAATCTATAGCAAAACGACCTGAGCTAAAAGCTATATCAGAACTACACCAGCAAGCTTCTTCTACGGAAGAAACGAGGCCAGTCTTTCCAGAAGAGGTTACTTTATTTGCACAACAAAAAAACCAAAACGATAATGGCCTCGCTTTCTTTTATAAAGTATTGAATCATTACACAGAAACGGTGAATGCCTTTAAGGTTCAATTTTATGAAACTGGAAACGACTATCTCAAAAATCCTTCCTCTCAACACTTACGAGAGGACGCACGAGGAAGCGATAAAGGACCAATACAAGCAAATGATCTCCTTTTGTTTGGAAGCAAACATCCACATGATCCCTTCAAAACAGACTATTTTCCAGAGAGAATAGGAAAAACTGTATCACCAGAAAATTCAGAAGATAAAGTAACAGAAAATGTTCTGATCGATTTGAATGAGGCTTGGAACAACCCTACATTTCGAGCCATTATTCCTGGAGAAGTTTTGCAAGCACATGCTTTACAATTAGGAGATATTTCATTTGAGTATTCACTTGATGAGCACGAAATGAAAGAAATTGGTCGCACATATCACATCACGTTCGATGACATTTATATCATCACAGATAAGAACGATCACATGGCGCGTTATTACGAAGACAATGAACTTTTAAATTCACAATGGCTAATAGGTGGCAGAATGAAAGATGTCCCGCATAACGATCTTAAAAATGTAGAACATTTATTAAAAAAGAGTGGAGTCGAGAATTTTCAGGCAACACCCCAAAACCTTTTTGGCACCTACGGAAGCTTCAGAGTGAATGTAAAAGGATATCTCACCCTCCACACAGCAGAAGAAAAAAAATCAGAACGACTTCTTTTCTATAGACGGCAACTGTCACGGGATATAGGAACAGGTCACTGCATACAAGAAGACTGCCTAAAAGGAGATTACACTACTTCAGAAGTGAAATTTAAAGAAGACAATGGACAAGATGTCCCAGTAAGTAGCCTAAATGAACAGCTGAAGAAATATTTCGACACCGATTTTGTTAGTCTTATGTATACCACAGCGCGAACTCCCCATGTAAAAGCACAATCGGAAGAAGAAATTGAAAAAAATATTAAAGTCATTCGGGAAAAAGTAGAAGTGAAATATAAAAATCTTCGATATCTCTTCTTCTCTCGCTTTCGAGATCTTTACACTCGAAATGAAACTGGAACTCTCAAAAGAGAAGAAAGTAAATTAAGAGAGGTTGCCCAAGATCTAATCATCGCCAAAACACTTTTAAAAGTTTACCTTGAAGTTGGCTTCAAACGCGTGTCTGATAACGATTTAGAATTACGGCATCTTTTATCTTCTGATGGATTGTTAGACACCTTTAGTTTCTTTGAGCCAACCACTTACACCAAAGAACTTGTTGAAAATAAAAACCGAAAAGCATGGACCTATCAAAACTTAGAAACAAGTTTAAAAAATGGTGGGGTGGATAAAGCTGATAGAGAAATTTATGCTTTAGCTCGCTTGCTCCAACGAGTTTTCACCGAAGAACACGGCGATTATTATGAATACGAAGCACCTCCAATTATCAAAGATCAACTCAGAAAATTGGATGAAATAAAAGCAAAGCTTCGCACTCCATAAGAGCACTTCATTTCATTCATGAAGTGCTTTTACTTTTCTTCCACCCGCATGTTTGCTCCGGGTGCAATCTGAAGGTGAAACTCAACGCGTCTGTTTTGAGCTCTTCCATCTTTGGTAGCGTTGTCTGCAACGGGATTATTTTCTCCCATGCCAACGGCCGTCATTTTATCTGCAGAATATCCATGCTCTAAAAAGTAAGTGCGGACAGCATTTGCGCGCTGCTCTGAAAGTTGCTGATTGTAGGCTTCTGCACCAGTGCTATCAGTATGACCTTCAATTCTTACCCTTTCAATTTCGTGTCTGCCTTTAATTTGTTCCAAAATATCATCGAGAATACTTTTCGAATCATCTCTTATCGTAGCTTTATTTAAGGCAAAGTGAATTTCATTTGTAGTGATCACTTCTTCTTTCACTTCTGGAACAACTATGATTTCACTTTCCTCTTCCATTTCTTTTTGAGGGAAACGATAAGAAAGCGTTGCAAATCCTCTCCACTTTGGCGCTTCAACTTGTCGCAACAAACCCGCACCGCCACCAACAGTCAATGCTACCTGATGTTCCTCTCCAGATAAAAATCTCAACCCACCATCTATTTCTAAATCGCGATTATTACTTTTAAAAAAATCTTGGAAAGGCGTCGATCCACGCACTTCTGCAATAAGTTGAACTGGCTTTGCCACTTTTATATTAACGCCAGCGCCATACAAAAACTGATCATCAATCACAGTTGCACCCGGCGCTAACACAACCTCTTTGCGTATTTGCGTGCCAGCATTCAAAGCGAAAGAAACTCTGTCGCCGATGCGTTTCGTATCTAAAACAAGTTTTCCTCCACCTGTAACATCGCCATTTCCCACAAAATGACTGTCACTTCCTGTAGGAAAAGTAATGAACGGAACAAGAGCTAAACCAATAGGAGAAGACTCATTATCAAGAAGTCTTAGTTTTAAATTGAGAAGCACATCACCCATAACGTGGGCAGTTTCTGGTGCGAGTGTTGTGGGCGTAACAAATTCTTGATAGGGAGCGCCACTAACTTCAACTCCCAAATTGAGCCAATCAGCTAAACCAAACGCGAGCCCAAAATGAAGCGCTAACTCTTTTTGAACAACATCTTGAACATTCACACCGGCAGCATTTTTTAGCACCAACGAATCAGCTGAGAAGTCGCCAGTAACACCAATGGCATATCCCCATTGCCCCAAGGTTTGCGATTGCTCAACCGTGAAGTAATTTCCATGATCTACAGTCGGCTTAAAGCTAAGCGTGTCATAGCTTGTAGCGGCCTCTGCTACAAATGGAAAAAACAAAACAAAAAAGAAACTCAGCAGCTTTACGTTTGAAATAACACTTTTCGATTTTGTGGAACACATAACTTTCCTCCTTTTAAGTGGGAAAAACTACTACGCCTAAAAACTCATTTGTTTTGAAATGGGTTTCAAAACGTTCGGGGAAAACTATATAAACTCATGAGGTGAAACAATCGGGCAAAACAGGAATTTAGCGTAGGGTTTTTCCCTATTTCTGCACCAAACTTTCGCAAGCAGCGACAAAAGACATTCGAAATATTGATCTTCGTCATTATCTTTTCAGCAAAAACTAGGAATGAATGGCCGACGGAGGATTTTATGAAAAGCACTTTCGGGCACCGTCATTGGGTCTTTGGATTTTATGATAAAACTGATGTTGCATCTCACATCGTTCAACTTGCAAAAGACAATGGGTTTTCTGACAAGCACATTTGCATTCTCACCCCAAAGCACATTCGTAAAAAAACATTCTCCGGCATTCGAGTGGAAAGCGAAAATCCCGAAATAGCGTGGATGGCAAAAGGTGCTCTCATAGGAGCCTTCGCTGCGGCAGTACTGGGATGGATTGTGAGCGGCGATTTTATGGCAGGAAACATGCGATTTTTTCCTGCTCTTTTTACCACACTGGGCGGCGCTCTCATGGGCGGTTTTTTCGCCATCCTTTCCAGTGGAAGCGATGCATCTTTATACCAAGATTACAACGACGGAGAGCATAAAGAAAAAGGTGAAATTTTAGTTGGGCTTTCCTCGGATCAAAACAATCAGAGTAAAATACAGACGGCAAAAAAACTCATCGAAGCATCTGGAGCAATGCCGCACGAACTTCCATAGCTTTAGTTTTTAATGATATTTTTCAGGACCACTTTTTTCATGCAAAGAACTTGCAATGGCTAGAGCTGCAAAAAAGATAATAAAATCTTTAATCAGAAATTGATCTTCAAGTGTTGGCGCAAAAGGAAAATGATAAAAACACACATCCGCTTTTAAAATGAAGGCCATCATAATTCCTGGAAGCCTCACAAGCAACAACAGCAACGCTAGACGTACCAACGGTCTTACGACAAGACACACACCAATGGCGATTTCCCAAAATCCTAAAAACCTCACCATAAATTCTGGATCGCCCCAATAAATAGTGTGCGCAATAAGGGAAGTGCTGGTTTTATAGCCAAGCGATTTGAGCAAACCCATCCAGATAAAAAACAGGCCAACCGAAACACGATGAATATAATGACTGTACTTACTCAACGAACGAATAATAGTGTGATCAACTTTTTTGATATGATGGCGATACTTTAACGACATGAAGGCTTTTTAAATTTTAGCAACGCTGAACTCAAGCTTTTTCTAAATTCTGGAATGACAAAGCAAACACTAGCCTCCTCAATGCCCTCCTAAAACAATGGGCAAATTATTTTCTTTCCATTCCTTTACTCCACCCTCGAAATCGTAAACCTGCGTGTATCCGGCGTCTTCCAGTTTTCGCGCAGCTTTGGGAGAAGCATCGCACTCCAAGCTCGCACAGTAAACCACCACTGGATCGGTTTTGGAGCCCAGCTCCTTTTCCACTGCTTCCAAAAAAGTCTCCGAGCCTTCGGGAATATTAATCGATTCGGGAAGATGCTCTTTTTTGAAATACTTCTCCTCCAACACATTAATCACCTTTAAATTTTTATTCTCTTGCTTCATTTTCTTTAGTTGTATCGCTGAAAGAGTATTCATGTTCTCCTCCTTTTCTTTCAGGAGAACATGCGCGTTTTTTTTTGGTGATGATAAATGTCAAAAAGAAGGGTGATTGTTGTCAGCATTTTCCTGCAGCAGCGCGCGGCAATTTGGATGAATAAGGTTTGCTTATCAATACAAAACTGATCAACCATTTCCATCCCAATTTTTTTACACGCCGCAAGTGATCTCTGGTTTTTACTGGATACAAAACCAACGGCCAATTCATAATGTTGAGGAATGCGAGAAATAAGCGCTTTGCACATTTCTAAAAAGAGATTTTTTCCACGATAGGCCACATCAACACAAGTTGGACTTGCAATAAAAAAGGAATATGAGCTAAGAGGTTTATCGCGATAAACAATTTTTTCGCAGTGCCGTATCATCGCAGCAGGTATGGGTTTGCTCAGATTAAATGCTGCTGTAGATGCACAAAGATATCCCCAAACTTTGCTGGCTTCAACAGCTACAACCACAACACATTCTTTATTCATTTGCTGAAATTGTTCCAGAGAAAATTCAGTGGAAAGCATGCCGTCCTTACGCTCACTGTCGTTCAAATGCACGAACAAATTTTGCTTTTGCAATGCAATGATTTGTTCAAATTCATGAGGATGAGGACGGCGGTATTCCACACTTTTTACTTGTGATGAAGATCAGCGTGTTTTTTCACAGCGCCAGAGCGGATATGTTTTTTGAAGGCAGTTACCGTTTCATCACTTGGCTTTACCAAAGCTATGTAGGCGCAAGAGCCATCATTAGATAGACATCAAAAGAGGATGAATGTGCTTGTGTTCTTCATTTTTGAGGTCGGCTGAAACTTCTACCACGTAATGAACTGCTTCTTGCTTATAGTCGAAAGTGCCCATGCCAATACGATGAACCTTATCATTCTTAACGGTTTGCTTTACGGTGCTGTGCGTGTGGTTTGTAATGTCTGCACTTGCATGCTTCACCGCATGTTTTCCTTTAACGGGAGTTTCAAAGTGTAAATTGATGGGATTTTTTTCAAACTTTTTTAAGTTATGATAAAAAGGTTTGCACTCGTTTCCATTAGAAACAATCAGGCGCAGATCTTTTAAGGTATAGCTTTTGGGAGCAGCTTCATGAGTTGCGGCATGAAGCATTCCCGAAAAAAGTGTAAGTGCCAAAAAACTTAAAACAATTTTCTTCCCCATAGTTTTTCCCCTTTAAGTTGTACGTTGAATTAAATAATTGAGTACGCTAAATGCGCGTATATCTTAAACAAGATTTCACCACAAGCTGAAACGGATTTTATATGTCAATTATTGTTTGTACCGGAAAAATTCATTGCGCTCATGTCACTGCTGCAAGACTTGATTACGAAGGCAGCATTACCATCGATTCTTTATTGATGCAGGCAGCCGGAATTTTACCCTTTCAACTCTTGCATATTAACAGCATGTCAAACGCTGTTCACTGGGAAACATATGCCATTCCTGGAAATGCGGGCTATGATGAAATATGCCTCAATGGTTGCCCCGCCAGACTTTTTCAAGTGGGTGATAAAGTCATTATTCTTTCGCTCGAACAGTTATCGCGCGAAGAAGCTCTAAAAGTTGAACAAAAAGTAGTGTACGTGAACGAAAAAAACCAAGTGAGAAAAGTTGAACACAAATCAGGCCTTAAGACCACATTCTAAATTTCACAAAAATCAGTTTAAATTTTGAGATGCATCATTGTTTCTTCCATCATTTCTTTTCAGAGTGTCCCCACCAAAAAAAGAGGAGGGGTTATGTTAAGAACAAGCAAGAGCATGAAAAATTACAGTTTGGATGCCGAGGATGGAAAAATTGGAAAGTGCAAAGACTTTCTCTTCGACGATTTTGAATGGACCATTCGATACATGGTGGCCGACACGGGTTCTTGGATTCCGGGCAGAGAGGTGTTGCTTACACCTTTGTCGCTGGGGATGCCGAACGATGAAAACGATTCTATTCCCGTGCATCTTACAAAAAAACAAATTGAAGATGCCCCGTCCGTTGAAAGTGACAAGCCCATTTCCCGACAATACGAAATGGAAATGTACACTTATTATGGATACCAAATTCCCACCACTTGGCCTTATGCCGAGGGGTATCCTTATCTCACCACTCCAAAAGAGGAGGCCGAAAAACGCTTTGCCGACACTGCGCGCGGCGATCCTCATTTGCGATCGGCAAAAGAAGTTTCTGGCTACCACATCGAAGCTAGCGATGGAGAAATAGGGCACATCGAAGATTTTCTGGTGGAAGACGACAATTGGCGCATCCGCTACATTGTGGTTGATACTCGCAACTGGCTTCCAGGAAAAAAAGTGCTCATCGCACCAGCGTGGATTGAGAAAATTTAATGGGTCGAAAAACGAGTGTACGTAAATGTCCCCAAAGAAAAAATAAAAGAATCCCCCGAATACGATTTCTCGTCAGCCCTCAGCAAAGAGGATGAAGAAATCTTATACAACTATTACGAGCGGCCTTATTATTGGAATGAGTGAAGTTTTTTCGAGAGATTTGCTTTCTTCTTTTAAGACGGCTTTACCTTCCGCGGTGGGATTGTTGGATCCAGAATCATTCTTGCGCCGCCCACTCCGCCTACTGGTAAGTGCTTTGGATCGAGTAAGCCGATTTGTACCAATACCGAAGCTTGATCCCAATAGATGTGTTCGTGTGCAACTTTTCCATCTTCAACTTTCACTACGACTACAAGTGCTACTTCAACGCGTTTTCCTGTTGGCGCTACTTCGGGCAGCATCCAATCAACAGGAGTAGTGTGCGTAAACTTGATCACCACTTCATCCACAATTTGTTCGTCATCAACGGTGCGGGAAACGTTGATCATTTCTACATCGGGCGGAAAAAATTTTCCCACTAAATAATTACGGTAAAACGTTCGCACACCTTCTTTGCCCGAGCCGCCCATTAAAACTGCAACATTAATGAGATGCGGATTGTCCGTCATGGTAGCCATGGTGGTTTCAAGATCGCCCGCTAATTCAGCATTGACGTGATTATCAAAGAGATCCAACATTTTTTGCTGCGCGGGAGTAATATTTTTCATATACGTTCCTTTCGAAGTGAAGAGACTTATCGCAAAAATACAAAGTGCTCACAATGAAAAAATGTGTCAGAAATCTGCTGGTGAATTTGTTGTCATTGTTTTACACCTCTAAAAAAAGGAGCTTCTCCAATGCATCTTCGCAAAACTTCCTCTCTTCTTCTCTTGCTGTCGGTACTGCTTGTGCAAGCTTGTGGCACTTCCAACACAAAACCTGCTGAGACTCAGCAGGATAATTCGCAGCAAAGCAGCCCTGAAAACGATACCTCGCAAACAGGCGACACTACTCAAGCTCCAGCCGACACAGAGGAAACACCCGCAGAACAAAATGATCCTGACGACACAGCGCAAACACCTGCAAAACCTCGCTTGCCCGACGAAGCGTTGGCTTGTGTAAATCTCGCGTTGGCAAAAAATGCTGTGGATATTGGAACTGGCTTGCCAAACGGATATGAACCCAGTGGCGCTGATTGGCATTCGCGGCTCAAAAAAGTTTTTGGAGTACATGACAACGGCTTTCTTTTCAGCATGAATAAAGATGGTAATGATGTCACCACTTGGAATGTGGGTGGAGATTTGGAAGGCATCACCATTCCCAATCCAGACAGCGACTTCATTTATCTTGGCCGCGAATTCCCAGCCGCGATTTTGGAATTTAATATTGTAAGCGGAACGGTCACACGCACATTTAGTTTGGGTGGCGCAGGTGGCTTTCCCGAAAGCAGCGGTCAAGGTTTGGAAGCACTCACTTTTGTAGAAAAAGAAGGCAATCCTGAAGGCGGCGAATTTTGGGCAGGCTCTCAAAGCAATGGCAAGGTGTATGTCTACACACTTCCCATCGCAAGCAGCAGCAACTCCACAACAGTTACTCACATCGCAACACTCACGCCTGTGCCTGGCAGAGCTGACTTAGCCGGCTTGGATTACAGCTCTGAATTTGATGTAGTGTATGTCACTTATGATGGCGCCAATAAGTTGAACATTGTTGATCCTGACAACGGCAGCGTCTACTTCGAACGCGCTTTACCTCAAACCGATCAAGAGGGCATCGCGGTAAATAATCTGTGCGACACGTTCATTGCACAAGATACCAATAAGAAATTTTGGTTTTATAAAGGCAATGAGGAACTTGCCATCAACACCTCCACCGTAAAACTTTTGGCTGATAGAATTGCAGCTGCGCAAAACAATAATGGCAGCTACGATTGGAAGCACGTAATCGATGATCCGCTCACGCCTGAAAGCACTGGATATCAGAACGTTACTGGTGTTTCGGTTTGGGGCTTGTTCAACGCCATCGATCTGCTGAACGATGAAACCTATGCAAACAACATTGAACGTGCCGTAAATTATTTCGATGGCCGCGTCGATGCTCTGCTCGCTGATCCACACAATGCAAATGTAAATCTCTCGTGCCCAAACTACACAGTGCTTTCACAATATCTGCAAACACATCCAAACGCCGCCTTGCAAACCCGCGTGGTGAGCGCACTTAACGCCATACTTGATGCACGCGACAGTAACTATGGAACTGATGCCAGCATGCGCGTAGACGGTATCTTCAACCACCTCTCGGCTCGGCGAGTTTCGCTTCCGGGAATTATTCCGTGGGATATGGCGCTGTGCGTGGAAGCCTTGAAAACAATGGCGGACATCAGCAACGATTTTGCAAATGACTACATCAACTCACTCAGCTTACTTGCCAATTATGTTCGCAATACTTTCTTGCCAGTCTACGACACAGACACCACACTTACTTACGCCGACACTTCGCTAAGCCTTCCGCTATATGTGTTTGCCGACAGCACTTCTGCAAATCTTTACAGCGATGTCATCGCCGATCTCACTACACGTTTAGAGAGCTTGATCGACGAAAACGGCATGATCAGCAACAGTTCTATAAACGGCGACGGCCAAGAACAGCCATCAGCTTATGGCTTGATCGCACTGAAGCAAATCAACAGCGCCCAAGTACAAACCGTGCAAAATTTTTTAGAATCCCGCATAGACGACCAAGGCCACATTTTTGACCCCACCACACGCGAAGAAACCTACGAAGTAGAAGGCGAAGTGCTACGCGCCATTGCGATGCAGTGATGGTGTGTGGAAAGCTCAATTATCAATTTTTTGGTTTAAATTAAGCTCCGATAAAAATTGCGACCTTCCATTTCGCAGTAACCCTACTACAACCGTGGCAAGTGAATGGTCAGACTCATAGCAAAGATTTCGAACACGTTGTTCAAATTCTATGTCAGTCACAAGCATATTTGTTGAAGAATCGCGCGCTCGTATCTTTTCAAATGTACGACGAATTCCCCATGCAGCAAAATCTGCCAACTCCAAACCTATTGAAATATATGTGTCACGTGCACTTTTCAATTCGTGACAAACCTGTGGCTCAATAACCTCCAAATAAGGATGCGGTCTTTGGTACCAACCTGCCGTTGGGTGATCGTAGTCCGTCGTAGAACCTGTCCGATCACAAAAAGTGAAAAAACGACCTTTTATTTTTTGTATCTTGAAATGTTGATCAAGTTTTCTCAAGTGTAAAAACAGTGGGTAATCAAATGGGTTGTTAAGCTGCCATCCTTCTACTTCAATCAAATCAGCATTTTCAATTTTTTTATAAGAGCTGAAACTGATAAACAACTGAACTCTATCAGACGATAATACATTCAATAATTTGTCTCGAAACGTTTTGTTACTTTTGAATTGTTCGAATACTGCACTATCCTTACAAGAAAGTATCTCTACCTTTGCTTCTCTCTTTAAGTCTAAAATTTGTTTTCTGATTAAATCATATGATTTACTCTCTATCACTACACTTACCCACACACACACTTTTTGATGGGAAACTCTTTCTGGGATCTGAGTTTTATAATGTCTATCTACTTCATCAATAGAATCGTCACAAAAAATCCAATGCACATCAGAATAATCCTGTAATGCTGATGCAGGATGAGTTTCTGGAAGAAAATTGTTAACCTTCATATTCACCTTTCAAATTTAAACACCAAAACCTTTCCACACTTATCTAAACCGGCAATGCATTTTTTTGTTTTGTTTTTTTGTTTGTCAACTCATCTTAAACAGACATCTAGAATTGTTTGTCAATTTTGTCAACTCATTTGAATTATTTCTTGACATTAAGACATGACTTAGGTAAACACTCTTCAACTTGGGGGATTACTCAATTATGCATTCATTACAACAGGCCATTTTAGAACTCGCTTCACAAAAAACTCTTGAAGGAATGACACTTCGTGAAATTGGAGAACACATCGGGGAAGAGCATCCTCAAAAGGTGAAGCATCACCTACATCAGCTGAGAGCAAAGGGTTTGCTGCTTGGCGATGACAAGCCACGTTCGGAAAACATTGCTGTCGTGCAAAGTAAGGGAAGGGCAAAAATGCTTTCCATTCCCATTTTAGGAGCTGCTAGCTGCGGACTCGCAAAAGAGTTGGCTATCGAAAACCTAGAAGGCTATCTCACCGTTTCGCCAAGCGTGGTGCCAAAGAAAAAACACTTGTTTGCACTGCGAGCTATAGGCCCTTCTATGAATCGGGCCAACATCGAAGGCAAGTCCATCGAAGATGGGGACTATGTGATTGTAGATCCCGAAATAAAAACTCCAAAAAATGGAGACTACGTCCTTTCGGTCGTCTCAGGTTCTGCCAACATCAAGCGATTTTGCCGCGATACAAAAAATAAACTCATCGCCTTAATTTCAGAATCAACGCAAGAACTACCGCCCATTTATATTCACCCAAATGATTTTGCAGAATACATGATTAATGGAAAAGTGATTCGCGTTATAAAGAAGATCAAAAACATCTCATGAAAAAACATACGACAACAAAACCAGAAACGTCAGAATTTCTTCTGTATCAAACTGAAGATGGTTTAACAAAACTTGAAGTAACATTACTCGATGAAACCGTTTGGCTGACGCAAACGCAAATGGCAGACTTGTTTCAAAAAGATGTGAGAACAATTTCAGAACATATTTCAAATATTTACGAAGAAAATGAACTCACTTCAAAGGCAACTCTCCGGAATTTCCGGACAGTTCAAACTGAAGGAAATCGTGAAGTTACGCGCGATGTACGTCATTACAATTTAGACGTCATCAAAGTATGTGGTGAAGATTTTATTTCGCGTGATGCAGGTCTCAAAATTCGAAAACTTATTCTCAAACATTGGGACGAAAAAGGCATTGAACTAAAATTCAGTGGAAAATCAATAAGCTCAGTTTCCTTTTTCGACGAAGCTATTGGCCTACTCATAAAACGCGATGGGAAATCGCCAGAAGAATTAAAACAAAAGTTGAAATTCCCCGACATCTTGCCAAACGATAAGCGCCTACTCAATCACACAGTCCTTGCCCGCGTGCGGGAGCTTGAAGCTAAGGAAAGTTAGAAAGTACAAAAAACAACTCTTTAAGAAAACTTACATACCGTTTTGACACAAGCCAAGAACTAGAATAGGCATTTCCACCACACTTCACACAAGGAGAAACCGCATGTTTAGTCCACGTCGAGCCTTCCCACTTGTTCGGCTCGCAAATGCAGCTTCAGCTTGTTTTACCAACCATGACGCCCGCACAGGCAGCAGGGTGGTAGCTGCAGATCTTTCTCGAATCGCAGCTTTTCGTGGAATAACTATTTCTGCTGCGGTAAACAATTTATGTAATGCCTTTGTTGCGCAAGATTCCTTCAAACTTTGGTTCCATAAAGGCAATGAGGATGAAGTAAATTAAAATTCCCAGATATCCTACCAAACGATCGGCGATTACTCAACCACACAGTACTCACTCACGTGCGTGAACTTGAAGGTAAGCGAAGTGAGGATGAAAAAACATCACCCCTTCAACCTAAACACCAAAGCCTTTCCATGCTTGCTTGAGCTGGCGATGCCTTTTTCTACGAGGTTCATCAAATCCGTTCGCGCAGTTTCGTAAACCACCTTGTGAGTTTTCATGTATTTTTTAATTGTTATTGAAGCATCTTTGTTTTTGAGTTGCGATTTTATAAACTTTTTTTGCCGATCGTTTAAATGTGGCTGTTCTTCTATAATACTGTGAAACAGATCTGACTTGTTCCATTCTGTTTCTACAGCATCAATCGATTCACGAACCATGTATACCGAAAAGATAATAAAATAAGTAAGATCATCGCCAGCATCTTCTACATTTTTTATAGCCTTGTAATAAGCGCTTCTTTTTTCGGCCAAAAGTTTTGAAATGGAAACATACTGAAAAAAAGCATACTGCTTTTTCAATAAATAGTAATACATCAGCGCTCGCGACATTCTTCCGTTTCCATCTACAAAAGGATGGATGTAAACCGTGTAAAAATGAATCATAGAAGCCTTCACTACGGGATGTAAAAACACCACATCTAAAGCTTCGAAATTCATCCACTGATACAGACTTTCCATGAGCTGATCGAGTTTTTCAGGCGGAGGAGGGGTGTAAACGATTTCTCCATTTCGCGCATCTTGAACATATCGCTGATCTTTTCGATAGATGCCTACAAAGTTTTTATCTTCAGGCTCTAAAGTATCATGCACCAAAATCTTGTGCAGCTCACATACAAATTTTTTGGAAATATCTTCGTGCACATGTTCGCGAATATATTGAAGCGCATTATAATTATTCAGCGTCATACGTTCACTTCTGTCTTGAGGGGAAATTCCATGACGCACCATTTCTTCTGCTCTTTTTTTTGTAGTTCGCGCGCCTTCAATCATGCTGGAGTAAAGCGCTTCATAAATAAGAGCATCTTTCGTAAGCTCACCAGAAATGGGGGCTTTTACATTTGCCCACTTACTATCATGGCCCTTGATATCAATTTCATGTAAGATGCGTTCGATGGTATTGGTCTGCCAATAGCGAAACGCTTTTCCTCTTACGGTGTTTAATCCATAAACAGGCTCAGATTTTTTTTCTCTCAACATTTTAATGAGATCCAACGTTTCTTGCTCATTCATTCCCTTCGGAATTTTATATTTGATTTCTCTTTCTGACAGATAGTGCTCATTACATTTTTCAATAAAAATGAGCCTGGCAAGGGAATCGTTTTGTTCTTTTGGCATGTGAAATATCCTCTGATAAGGGAAAATTCGGCTTCGCTTCCCCAAACAACTCCTAGAATAATACTAATTAAATACTAATATGTAAACTCAAAATACTATTTTAATACTATTATCCATATTTTACATGGGGGAATCTCATACTAGGGGTATAAGTTCAAGAAGTAAGTGCAACACTTGGGAGTGGAAGGCAAGTTATGCTAACTCGAGTGCT
>PCXC01000048.1:0-20741 GCA_002796345.1 Deltaproteobacteria bacterium CG11_big_fil_rev_8_21_14_0_20_42_23
CCTGACATTGAACAATTCTCTCCAGGTGGTGGCATTGGAGCCGCTGGACTTCTTACAGAGGGTGGTGGGGAAGGGGTGCACATTGCATCAGCAGACCCTGGCATCTTACCAGACGATGAAGAGAGTGGAAACAGCCAAACAACATCAAGCGCTCTTACAGGAAATGGCAGTGGTGGCATCGGAGGTATTACAAGTGCAAACAGTGTTGGAGCTGGGGGCTGTTCTTTGAGCATTGCTCCAAGCTCTCCCGGGAGAAGTTTCATCTTCTTCCTTCTTTTTTCCGGGATTCTCATCCTCCTGAGATGTGAAAAACAGGACAAATCTAAATAAGACTTTACATTTGCCCTGTTCACCCCGTTAAAGAGAAAGAAAATATCTTTGTTGACAAGCCATCAATTTTCGCCGAAAATTGATGGCGATATGAAAATAATAAAGAGAACCATCAGAAAGGCTATTGAACACCATCTCAAACGAGGAAAAAGTATTCTTTTGCTTGGTCCGAGGCAAACAGGAAAGTCAACGCTTCTTACAACCTTCCCCGCAACAAAAACCATCTCCTTCGTTGATGCTCATGTCAGGCAACGCTATGAAAAGGAACCAACACTCCTCGCTGGAGAAATTGAAGTTCTTTTTCAGGAAACAAAAAAGAAAAGTCTTATCATTATTGATGAAATTCAAAAAGTTCCTCATCTTCTTGATACAGTTCAAAACCTTATCGATCAGAAAAAAGCTCAATTTATTTTAACAGGCTCATCGGCCAGAAAACTCAAACGAAGTGGGGCTGTCAATTTACTTCCAGGCCGAGTTGTCTCTATGCGACTTGACCCATTCTCCCTTCAAGAATACTCCAAACAATCATTGGAAGAAAACCTCCTCTACGGGACATTACCGGGAATTGTTGCAGTATCTGAAAAAAAAGATCGCGAAATAGATCTTCAATCATATGTCGAAACATACCTTGAAGAAGAGGTCCGTGCGGAAGCGTTAGTACGAAACATGGGAAGTTTTTTGAGATTTCTCGAATATGCAGGTTTAGAAGCAGGAAAAATAATCAACTATCATAAACTTTCACAAGAAATAGGAGTAAATCATACTACTATTGCATCTTATTTTGAAATTTTAGAAGATTGTCTTATCGCGGAACGTATTGATCCCATTACGACCAGCATTACGCGAAAAAAATTGACGAAATCCAGCCGCTATCTTTTATTTGATCTGGGAATACGGAGATTATGTGCAGCTGAAGGAGTTAAGCCTGGGAAAATACGAATGGGGGAACTCTTTGAACAATATGTTGGGCTTGAGCTCATTCGGTATGCCAGACAATCACATGCAAAAATAAAAATTCGATTTTGGAGAGATGCAGATGGTCCAGAAGTTGATTGGATTATCGATAAAGAAAAAGATCTTATTCCCATTGAGGTAAAGTGGACAGATTCTCCCTCCAAACGAGATACCAAAAATCTTGATATTTTTCTTCGGGAATATAAAAAAGCCAAACAAGGTTACGTTGTGTGTCAGACTCCGAATCCAATCCAATTATCACCACGTATTCAAGCTATTTCTTGGAAGGAAATAGCAAAACTTTTTCAAAATAAGTAACTCTAAGGACCTTTACATAATTCCTTCAATTGCGAAGGAACAAAGCGACTGCAGCAATCTTGATTTTAGAATTGCTTAGAGGAGATTGCTTCATCAAAAAACGATTCACAATGACAAGAAGGAACACGAATTGCTGGATTCCCGCCTTCGCGGGAATGACAAATTGAATAATGCAAAGATCTCCCTAAGTCGTTTCAACTGTTGTTTCAACATCAATTTCACTTACCACTTTTTCAAATTCCATTTTCCATTTTCGATTTTTCTGAATTAAGGGCTTAACTCTTAGCAATACTTTATGTGCTTCATCAATTTTTCCTTGCTGAAAGAAAATTCGAGCACGCATGAGACTCACCGGGAAACGATAGGCTTCAACAGCCTTTGCGGGAAGTTGATCCATAATTATTTCAGCATGTTGAAGATTTTCATTACTTTTTTCAAGTTCACCTTTTTGATAATAACTTGACCCAAGGCCTTGATATGCACCCATTAGATACATGGGTTCAGCTCCCAAATGAATAACTTCTTGAAAATGAAGAATAGCTTTATTGAATTGATGTAACTCTTTATAACAACGACCCTTGCTCCCCCAACATACAATAGAGCATTGTTTATATTCCCGTTCATTTTTTTGCAAAGCAGCTGCTGCAAGATAATGATCATTTGCTTTTAAGGCCAGCTCAAATTTATCGGAGTCGTGGTAGATGGTAGCAAGGATGTTGTATGCAAGCTCTAACCATTTTCCTTGTTTAGCTTTTTGCGCGAGATCTAAACTTTTCTCGGCGTACCTTAGAGCTTCATCATATTGTCGAAGCAGACGATAACAGTTTGCCATATAAAGTGATGTTTCAATAATTCCACTCAGCTGTTTCTCTTTTTTAAACTTTGAAAGCTCTTCGCTGAAAACTCTAATTGCACTTTCAAACTCTCCCAAATGTCGCAATACAAATCCTAAATTATTATGAACCCTACTTCTATTCTCTTCAGGAAGTTTCGCTTCTAACACTTTTGCTGCTTCAAAAAGAAATTTTGCCTTCTTCAGATCAACGTCCGCTTGAGTACTGTTTCGGCCTAACTCGTAATGATACTGCGCTTCAAGATTGAGCAGTGACAAAGAGAGGGGAGTTGGACATTCTAAAAAATGTTTCTTTGAAAAAAGTTTTTTTGCATCATGTAAAAATTGACTGCTTTTATTGTAGTTTTTTTTACTTAAACTCAGAGCTGCGAGTTGAAGAAGAAATTTAATTTTCCATATTTTTTCAGACTCAATACTCTGAAATGTTTCAAGAGAAAATTCTTCTGCCTTCGAGGAATTCCCAAGCCACCGGTAAGCATCAGCTAACAGAAAGCTGAAACAAAATCGTAACTTCTTTTTTTCTTTCGGAATAATGTTGAGAGCATGTTCACATAATTCAACCGCAAGAGGAATGTTCATTTCTTGTTTTATTTTTTTTGAAGCTAATTGATAGATCGCTTTATAGGTTTGTGCATCGCCTTTTCTAAAAGCTTTATGTAAGAGACGCAGGTCTCCATCCAAGTTTTGTTCAACAAGAAAGTGGTAGATCTGTTCGTGCCAATAGGATCTTTCTTCTTGTGGCATTGATCTATAAACAAGAGAGGGAAGGAAATCTTTATTTCTGAAATTGTATGTTGATTTATCTACATCATAGAGAAGAATTTCTTTCCTTACCAATTCATTGAGTTTTTGCTTCAACATCAGAAGGGGGAGAAAGTTAAAAATATCATTGTAGCTTGCCGCCGGAGCGAGATGTTTCCAATTCCATACGGACATAAACTTAAGAATTCTTGCTTCTTCAATATCACACTGCTGATATTGTTCAAACAAGCGAGCCTGCGTCCGTGGGGCGATTGATCTTGTTTCTTTTTGTACTAAACCGAGGAGAATATTTCCTTCCAAATCAAAAAGTACACCGTGACTATCAATCACCTCAAGCTGTTCTCTCAGCTCAGCGGGAATCCCATTCGTTTGTTGATAAAGCAAATCAACTCGTTCAAGGGGAAGTTCTCTTCCCTTAAAAGCTGGAGTGAGCTTAAGATAATCAAGCACTTCGAGATAGGAAAGGGGTTCGAGTTTAAGCATTTCAAACTCAGACTTTATATTGAGAGCACCTAAAAATTGCTCACCTGAAAAATATTTTGGATCATATGTGGCGCAAATGAGAAGAGGTGGAGTTTCTTCAAAGAGCTTTGCTTTTTTATTTCGATCATGAACCAAGAGAAAGAGACGTTCTATAAATGTTTCTAAATGAAACAATGGGGAAGTATCTTTTCTTTTTTCTTCATCAGCATAAAGCTCATGAAGATTGTCAATTAAAACGACAATCGGTTTTTCTGATTGTGATAATACTTGAGAAAGATTTTCTTCCCACTGAATGGAGACATCATCATCTGATGGAAAACTAATATGATGAAGATGTATGTTTTCTGTTTCCAAACTCACTCGTTCTTTACATTTTTGAAGCAGGTGTGTTTTTCCAAGCCCTTCATTTCCTTCAATGAAAAGAAGTGGGGCTTGTTTCTTTTTTTCGGAAATAATTCCCTGAATATAGCTTCTTATTTTTTCTCGAATTTTTTCTCTCCCCACATGCTGGTTTCCTTCAGGGACAAGATAAGAAGCACGTTCATCTGTCATTTCAAAACAATCAGGACTTCCGGAAAGAAGAGCATTTATCACTGCACGAGCTGTGGGATAAAAACGATTTTCAGGTTCTCTCTCAAGAAGATGATGTAAGAGTGTATCTAGAAACTCAGGGTATTTTTCCGGCTCCTGACGATAAAAAGAAGAGGGGAGTCTTCGCAATTTTTCTTTTCGAATAAGCTCTTGAATCACTTTTGGATCTTTTTTTGCTGTTCGAGGAAAAGGATATGAAATGCCATGAGAAAGGGAAACGTACATTAACACCGCAAAAGAAAAAAGATCAGCCTTTGCGTCTACTTTTTCTTTTTCTCCAAGTGCAACTTCAGGAGCAATGTAGTGTGTGCTTCCAAAATACTGGCCTCCATATTCTTCAGGAGTCATTGACAGTCCGAGGTCAATAATTTTCACCTGCGGTTTTCCATTAATATCTTGTACCAAAACATTTTCTGACTTTACATCAAGATGTATCAATCCGCTTTTGTGAAGAAAATCGAGTCCCTCAAGTGCCTGAACGAAAAGCGGAACCATTGCACGAGGCTCTGCGTGTTGAAGATAGGTTGCAATCGGCTTTCCCTCAATAAATTCTGAAGAGAAATAAAAGTGCCCTTCATGAAATCCAAAGTGATATGCTTTTGCAACATGGGGATGAATGAGTCCTACAAGTTTTTGATATTCATCCTTAAACATCTGAATATAAGTTTTATATTTTTCTTCTGTATGATCTGAAATGTTTTCTTCGTTTCCATTTTCACTTTTGATACGTTCTCTAAAGAGAGAAAGAAGTTTTTCTCGATGCAGCACCTTCAGAGCACAACGGCGCCCTTGTGGATCAAGAGCTTCATGAACTACACCACTCCCGCCCTGAGCAATGTTGGGAGTGACAATGCGATGGCCATCAATCACATCCCCTGGTTTTGGGGAGAGCATACAGCCTGCATTCTGTGAAGAAAGCTTTTCATGTTTCATATTTTTAAAAACCTAAATAATGGTTGATGTTTGTTCGAATGGCATTTCCTTACTGGCTTCCGGCCACGCATTGTAAATATAGGCCAACACTTCACCCGCATCAAAAAATTCTCGATCTTCAGGATTTGGTGAAAGCAATTTCAGAATAAGATCATTCAACTTTTGTGGAATTTCTTTATTATGGTGAAGAAGTGGTGCTGGCATTCCTTCATGCTTTATCATTTCTTGTAAAGCTTTTCGATCTGTATGGATCTGAGCACGTTCTGGAAAAGCTTGCTTTCCGGTAAGACAGTAGTAAGCAAGGACTGCAAATGAATAAAGATCAGTTCGCTCATTTATAATTTCTCTTTTTTCTTCAATAGCTTCTGGAGCCATATAAAAAGCAGTGCCTCGCAGAGGAGTTTTTTGATCTTCCATTAAAAAAGCGTTTCCAAAGTCCGTCAATTTTACCAGAGGGGGTTTTTGTTCGCGGTTGATTCTCACTTTTGATGGTTTTAGGTTAAGATGGAGCATGTTATTCTGATGAATGAAATCTAGCCCTTCTAAGATAGGAACAAACAGAGATATCATTTGAATTGGATTCATTCCTCGTGTTGAGGTGAAAAAATCAGAACCGGGAACGTATTCTGAAATAATGAAAGGCTTATCAAGCCCCATATCTTCGCGAAAACAAAATGAATGAAGTTGAGCAATGTTTTCATGCTCTAACTGATGTACTCGTCCCAAAAGCAATTCGTAACTTTTGATATAATTCGTAACAGCTTCTTTTGCTTTTTGTACCGCTTCTTCAGAAGAGAGTCCCTCATGAAGAAAACTGAGCTGGAATCGTTTAAAAAGTTTATGTACTTCAAAAAAAGTAAGGGTCACTTTTTCTTTGCTCTTGTTGTCTTCAGCGGCGTAAGACGTAGTTTTTGACCCCGAGGAAATTTCCCAGAGAAGAGTGTATCCTAGATTGTCAAAGACCGATTCATCCAAACACCAATCAGTCTTATCAATGCCATATTCGTATGCCATATAATTCCCCCTTTATCCGAGTCCAGCAGTTAAAACTCGGCCCCTTGGGGCCGAAAAACCGTTAGCAGATTTCCCTGGATTAAACTCTGGAGCAAGCTCCAGAGTTTTTGATAGCCAAAAAAACCTAAAATTTCAGTAAGTTATATGCCTAACAGTATATCAAATTTTTTCCCTCATCTCAATCATGATAACAAAAAAAAGGCCTGAAATTATGCCTCCTAAGGGCCAAAAGAAAGGTCTTTCCTCAAAATAAGTTTTTGCTTACAATGAACGGGCTGGATTTACAAAAGGGGGCATATGATTTTTAGACTTAAGGCAGCCACAGCCACAAATATTGGCAAGAGAGAAAATAATGAAGATACGTTTTTGGTCAATGAAGGCTTAGGATTATTCATTGTCGCCGACGGAATGGGAGGACATGCACGAGGAGAAGTAGCAAGTCAATTTGCATCCCTTCAGTTAGAAGATATTATAGACGACATAAGTGATGAAGAGGAGCAATCTATTGATGATGCTCTTCCCAATCTTCAGGATGAAGATTTACTTACTCAAGCTGTTCTTTCAATTAATTATGACCTCTACAAACGCAACGAAGAATTGATGAAATCTGAAGAAACAAATAATCTTCCCGACATTCTTAAAAAACGAAAACGAATGGGAACAACGCTTGTCTCTCTCTTTGTAAAAGAGAAAAAAGCGTACATTGTTCACGTTGGTGATTCACGTGCATATTGTTATCGAAAAAATAAATTACAACAAATTACCCAAGATCACACATGGGTTGAAGAACAGGTCAAAGAGGGGAAACTCACGCCAGAAGAGGCTTTGGTGCATGTTAAGCGAAATGTTATTACGCGTTCAGTTGGATTTAAACCAGAAGTAAAAGTTGACATAGATGTGGTTCATCTCGAAGAAGGAGATCGTTTTCTTCTTTGCAGTGATGGGCTCAGTAATATGCTTAAAGAGGGAGAATTAAAAGGTCTGCTCGAAAAAAGTGGGACCAAGGAAGCATGTGAACGAATGGTAGAAATTGCAAAAGATATTGGAGGAAGAGACAACATCACAGCTCTTGTTGTCGATGTGATTCCTAACACCTCTTCCGATGAACCCGAGATAACGATTGAGTAATTTGTTTTACGATGTCAGCAAGAAGATAATGATCAGACTGTAAAGATGAACCATAAAAAAACATTTCTCCTTTTTGAGGAGATACAAAAGTTAATTCATTTGCCATCTCAATATAGATGGTTGCTTCAGGAAAATAACTGTAAAGTGCTTGCACAAGAGAAAATGCTCTTCCTTGAACCAGCAAGGGGAGAGGAACGTCCAATTTTATCCCTTTTTGCAAAATAACCAATTTCGTCATGGTTCGAAATAACCAAGAATTTACATCAAAAGCAACCGTTAACTTGCTGAAATTAAAAGGTAAAATTCCACATTTCAGAACACCTTATCTAATAAAAATACAGGTTTCCGAACAAAACAGTGAAACTTTTATTTTCCTTGCAGATAATAATGGCCGTTAAATTTTTGAAATATTTTGGCTTATTTTACACTGAAAACTTGAAATGAGACTCAAACTCTAGAAAAAAAGGCGGCTTAGCATTGTGGTTGTTTTAAATCTTCTTCTTTCGGTAAGCCTTGATCTCAATATTGAATTCTTTTACTTTCCGATAAAAAGTGCTTCGAGGAATGTTGAGCTCGCGCGTCGCTTTGTTGACATTGCCCTGATTGCGCTCAAGCGCTGAAATAATTTCTTGTTGTTTCCACTCTAAGGCAGCTTCTTTTTGAACTCCTTTTTTAAACTTCACATCATCAAGCGTTACCATATCATTTCCTCGAAAAACTGCTCTAATTAATGCCTGTTCTACAGTTGCAAACAGTTCTCTAATATTTCGTTTCCATGGAGAGTGATATAAAAAACGAAGTGCTGGGCGTTCAAAGCGTACCTGTGCTTGAATACGTTGGAGAAAAGAGTGAATCAAAAGGTGAATGTCATCCTTGCGTTCTTCCAAAGAGGGAAGTTTGAGCTTCCAATGGCAAAACGCAAACAAGTCCCCATGAAGTTTTTGATGTTTTTTTAACTGCTCTGGATCATCCTCTGTTGTAAGAATAAGTCGAAGATCAACAGGCTGATGTTGTTTTGTACCCACAGGGGTAACTACCCCTTCTTCAAGAAGGATGACTAATTTTTCTTGAACAGGCAAAGGAAGTGCATCAATATGCTTGAGAAGAAGAGTTCCTTTATGAGCTTTGGCACATACCCCTTTTTTTGCCTTTTGGGCGCCACTCACCGCAGCAGTCTCATGACCAAAGAGAAGGCTTTCACTTAAGTGTGCAGGGATGTGTTTTATATCAAGAGTGACAAAAGCATGATCTTTTCGCTCTGGGTGAAGAAGATGCACTATACGACTACTGAATGTTTTTCCTGTTCCCTGTTCTCCAAAAAGTAAAAGAGGTCGATTGTCTTTTACAGCCTCTTGCAGTTTTTTAAAAAAAGCTTGAACATTATTGTCATGCCCCACGAATCGCTTTGGGAGCAGCTTTTCATGTGATGTTGGAAGCAAAAATCCTTCTTCCGTAATATTACGATCTTTACTTTGAAATGGAGAAATTTGATATGGAACTGAAACACCACCTAAGCGAATCAACCCCCGAACAGGAAGTTCACATTCTGTAATACGGTTATCATAGAGAAAAATGCCTTTTGTACTTTTGAGGTCACGTATTCGGTATTTTCCTGCTTGCAAAAAAACCTCTGCATGTTTTCGTGAAACATGTTTTTTTGCTTCAGGGTCGTCTGAAAACCGCACATGACATCCTTCCTGACGACCAAGTATAAGAGAGCTAGCTGCAAACGAAAGAGGTTCGTCCATAAAGAAAGTAATGATGGGTAAACCTTCCTCTTCATCAAGCGTAATTTCAATGGACTCATCATCATCCACCTCCTGAATGTGTTGTCGACTCACCTGACATGATTCAAAAAAATGCAATCGATAATCTCCAATATCAATAATGTCATGTGGTTGAAGAGAAAGAGCGGCTTTTACTTCTTCTCCATTACAAAAAATAGCCATTTCACCCCGAGGAAAAAGTAAAACTTTGTCGAGGTGAACTTCAAAAGATGCCTGAATGCCATTTGGAAGATTCGGTAAAGACAAAGCACAAAGCTCATCTCCCCCAACACTTGTTTCTTCTTCAAGGGGATAAAGAAAGGGAAGTCGATCGTGAATCCAAACACATAATTCGTACATAGTTTTTCCTTTATTGTATCAAAACGCTCACTCAAGGTTACATGTCTCAAAAAGTGTGTCAATTAATTTAAAAATATCCCATGGCACAATACTTCTCCATCACCAAAAAAGAATTGAAAATATTCTTGAATAAAATCAACAAATTATACTTATATGTTTCATGTTTAAACCATGAGACAAATGATTTAAATATATTTAATTTAAAAAAATGAAAAAAATGAGACATTTTTTAGTTGACCAACAAAAAACATTTGTGCTTTAGAATGCCACAGGGAAAAAACATACGGGGAGAGAAAGCGATGCTGTAGGTGCAAGAAGCTTCTTTCAAACACACTAACAAAGTGGATTCCTTTTCTCTGCGAAAAGGATACGATGATCCGTCTGCGTTCAGTTTTGCGCATCTCCGAACACACCATTTGTTCCGAACACTGAACATCAAACAAATCTCGAAAACTCTTTTTTCTAACACACACAAACAAGAAGTTTTGAAGCTTCTTTTTTCACTTATACCGGTATGTCTATTGCATAGCTTTTCTCTGCAAAAGGGGATGAAGATGACAAAACAACTGTTGCTATTCTTTGGCTTTATAAACATTTTTTTATTCCTTCCTTCTCATACTCTCTTTGCGTTTGAAGCCGTTCGCATTCAGCGAATCCAAGCAATCAGCACTCTTCCACTTCCCCTTCATCATGGAGCGCTTATTCACATAAATCCTCTTCTTGACCCTAGCCTTTCTGGATTTCAGCTTGAGGTGAGTAAAGATGATAGAGATACATGGCTGCCTTTTGATACCTTTAAGCCTTACAACACATCAGCCCTCACCATTCCCTATCGAGCGAAATATTATGGTTTGATGACAGAGAAAAATTATGATTTCCGTGTGTGTCCTCTTTATGGAACTGAACAAATAGAAACTGCCCTGTGTTCAACGCAATCCTTCCGGCTTCCCGAAATTCCGAACGATCCTAACCAAGGTGATGACGATGATGATGGTCTCACCGCTAGCTCCGAATACAATTACGGAACTGATCCCAGAAATCCAGACAGTGACAATGACGATATTTCAGATCGTTTTGAACTGGCCAACAGTTTAGACCCTAGTTTGGCGCAGTTCCCGGTGTTGGAGATGCTTGCCTTCGGGGAAAATTTTTCTGAAGGAGATGCATTTGGAACAAAAGCAAATCAACATCGCAGCATTATTTTACGTAATACTGGCGATAGACCATTGAGGGTTTTTGATATTTTGCTTGATGGAGAAACTGAAGGCATTTTTGAAATGTCCGATCACTTTCAGCAAATTCAAAGTCTTGCTCCTGGAAATGAAGTGGGAATCAACATTGACTTTCTTCCCAAGACAACACGTGTGACAAGTGGAAAAATAACTCTTCTTACAGACGATCGAAATCATTATCCTTTGCAGATTCCAATAAAGGGAAATGGACGTAACATAGCAAACCTCTTGGTTGATTTTTCTGAGCCTCGCATTCAGATTGAGAATGCGCACATTGGGGATACCATTGAAGAAGTTGTTCGCATTCCTGTTTCCAATGTCAAAAGTGATATTCCTCTTAAAGTCACTGCCTACATAGCTCACACGCTTGGCTTTGATGTAAATCCACGTCATTTTGAAATCCCATCGGAAGGTGATGCCGAGGTAACAGTGATGTTCCAACCAGATTGGAGCGGAAGTTATGAAGGCGAGCTTATTATTGAAGGCGAAAACGATTCTGCGTTTCGAACAATCATCATTCCTATAGCGGCAAGTGTGGAAGGTGCTGCTCCAAAACTTCGAATTGAACCTGAAGGAATTGGATTTCGCTCAACTCGTGTTGGTCGAACAAGCGAACATGTTATGGCTATTCATAATGATGGTGATGGTCCACTTTTTGTGAAGTGGGTTGATCTTGGACAAGAAGCAGGAAGTGTAGACCGTTTTATTTTTACGCCATCATCGCGTCAACTTGTTGTTCCACCGCATAGCGTTCGTCCACTGCGTATAACCTTTTCGCCGAAGGCAGCAGTGCAGTACCGATCGCAACTCTGCTTGGTGACGAACGATCCACAAGTTGAAGCCACTGCTGCTTGTGGCGTGTTTAGAACTCTTGGCAACGGCGTTGTTCTTTCTCCGAAAGCACAAGAAATTCTTTTACAAGGAAGGGGGCAGGAATGAAAAAACGATTTTTCCTCTTCGCTGCAATTCTTTTTGTCGTTTGTTCCACCATGAACTTAGAACAAGTGCATTCCGATGGTGATCCGCAATGCCCAACAGATGAGTGTTTGGTGAGGCATGTTACTCAGGCTGGGAATGGAGATGATGAAGACGATAGATCCCTCCGAAACGTTTTGAGATATGCATGTCGAGATAAAGGTGATGATCTGATTGTTTTTGGACGTTTGGACACCATTCGTTTGCACACACCACTTACCATTCCTGCAGATTGTGATGGCCGCATTTTTATGTTTGGAAAACCAAATGTTCGAAATGTGATCTCAGGCACAGATATCGATATGAGTGATGGCGAGCTTACCGATAACTGTATGCTGAAAGTGGAAAGTAATAATAATGAATTTGAATACCTTTCGTTTGTTAACTTCAAAAATAGAGACGCCGAAAATCATCCCGGCATTGGACTTTGCTTCATCGGAAATGGAAACCGAGCTTTCCAGATTTCGTCCGGAGTTCTTCCTGCTTCTGAAGGGAATCATGGAAATGATATTGGAATTTATATTGAAGGCGATGCGAACAGCATTCTCAAGAGTCAAATAAGTCAAAATACTTTGGATGGTATTTTGGTTGATGGTGATAGAAATTTATTTCAAGGAAATAATATTGGCCGATCTTACGAAGACTGTTCTCGAATTCCTCCTGAAGATCCTTCGGATAAAGATGATAAAAATATTCCACTTGAACAAGCTTTAACTGAAGAAAATAATGCAGTTACTGACGAATCAGAAAATAATCCTGTCGTAAATGCACATCCAGCAACATCTGGTGGTTGTCAGCTTATTGCGCCAACCCCAAATGAAGATGCGCCTCTTAATGATTTTGAAGGTGATTCATTTGAACAGAAAGAAGCTGAATATAAATTGGGGGGTGAATGTGCCATTTCAAACGGTAAAAATGGAATTCACCTTAGAAACACTGCTTCAAAAAATCAGATTGGTGGTTTTCAACGAGAAAATCACAATATTTTTTCTTACAACGGTGTTGCTGGAGTTCGCCTAGATGGAACAAGCGAAAGTTTTGGGAATCGGATCAACAACAACGTTTTCTATCACAACTATGGATTGGGTATTGATCTTGGACAAAAAGGTGTAAATGAAAACGATGCTGAAGATATCGACCAAGGACCAAATGCTTTGGTTAATTTTCCACACGATCTCCGCGTAAAAATGCGCAGTCTTTATCGTCCTGATGGCCGTCTGACCTACACTTTTCAGCTGACTGGATACGCACTTCAACATTCTGTTCTTGAAGTGTACCTAACCGATGGCAGTACTGCTCTTGAAGTGTTGCAAAATCAGGGTGATCCTTCGGGTTTTGGCGAGGGAGAGAATATGATTTTGCCAGAAGCCTATTTGGTTGAGAGCGAAGATGGAAAATTTACACTCGATCTCCCAACCATTATTCCGCGGCGAACAAAAATTACAACATTGCTTACCGATGAAAATGGAAACACCAGTGAGTTTTCAGAGAATGTTATTCTTGAACAAGATTCAGATGGCGATGGTATCATCGATTTGTTTGAAGATAGAATTTTTAACGAGCTTGTAGATGAGGGTGAAAGTGATCCGTTTAATATCGACACTGATGGTGATGGTCTTCTTGATGGAATTGAAGACAAAAATCGAAATGGCATTCAAGATGTCGGTGAAACTTCTGCGGTTCTTGCAGACAGTGATAATGACGGCCTTTCCGACTATATCGAAACAAAAGGTGATGGAATTTATGAGTTTTTTATCGCTTCAGATACAGATCCATTAAATCCTGACACCGACTGTGATGGATTAAAAGATGGTGAAGAAGATGCCAACGGAAATGGCGTTGTAGAATTTTACCTTGGCGAAACTGATCCTCGAAACCCCGATAGTGATGGCGATAATTTTAGTGATAGCCCGAAAGACTGTAATGGCAATCCACTCCAAGTGGATAACTGTCCAACCATTTCCAATCCAGGACAAGAAGATACAAACGACAACGGCATTGGAGATCGCTGCGAAGTGAATAGTGGTCCGTAATAGTGGATCTTCTTTGTCATTCCCGAATGAAGTTGTCGGGAATCCAGGGATTTTGAAATTGAAATGGAATTGTGGATCCCCTGCCTGACCGGCAGGCAGGACGCCTTCGCGAGGATGACAAAGCAAAACAGAAAAGAGAAAAACGATGAGTATAAAATTAAACTTAAATTCACCACAAACAATTGCATCACAAAATCTGCAAGCTGTTGCAAGTGAAGCGCTTGCACTTGAAGCTGTGGGAAGTTCATTTTCGTTTGCAAACACATCTTTTGCATTGCTGAATTCTGTTTCCAAATCTGTTGCAGTGCCAAAACTTCTTGATGGTGGTGTGAGTGTTGTTGTTATTCTTTTTCTTCTTGGCCTTGCAGGATGTGACTCTGCAACATCTGAAGCAGCTCTCACTGATGCTGATGTTGTACCTGATCAAGATGGAGATGGAAAACCAGATGGTGAAGATGAATGTCCTGAAGTTTTTGGAAATACTTTTAACGGTTGCCCACTTCCTCGAAATGGAGACAGTGATGGTGATGGCATTTCTGACGACAAAGATGAATGCCCAAATGATCCGCATCCAAGCTTAGATCCTGAAGCAAATGGATGTGCACCATTTGTTTCGGACTCAGAAAGAGATGGCGGCTTACCTGCACCAATGCCAGATCCTAGCGCACCAAAACCTTGGACACTTCTTTTTCAGGGGCAAGGTTTTTTGCAACGCGAAAATATTCCAACTTGTCCACAGCTTTCAAGTTCACACGATCACACGTTTCTGAGTTGGGAAGAAGGTCTTTCACTTTATCTTAGTGAAGTTTCGCCAAGACATCTCGAAGTTGGAATAGGTGAAATTGAAGATGTTGGAATTACTTCAGCAAGTATAGTGACCACGTGCAATTTAACTCATTCCATTGCGACAAATGAGAATGGGCAAACGGCAATTCTTTTTCCTCATCTTAGAAATGATAATGAAACACATCTTTCACTTAGAGTAAGAGAAGCTGATGGAACTTTGAGTGATCCAAAACAGGTAGCTATACTTCCTTTTGCAACCCTTGATACTGAGCGCAGAAACACCATTGCCTCTATAAAAAGTCTTCCCAATAATAATTTTGCACTTGTTTGGACAGATCGTGATCGTGTGAACCTAAGTATTATCACACCCGAAGGAGAAATAGGCCCAGAGCGTGTTTTGGTGAATAGACGCGCAGCGCCAGACGACACACTTCACGTAAAAAATCCTGATCTTTCTGTTGTGGATGGCAATACGCTTGAGGTGGTGTGGCAAGAAGGGAGTACAGCGTTTGGAAATATTATGCGGGCACGTTTTACATTTGATGGTGAAGAGGTGAGTGCTCCGGAAAATATTTCATACATCGATGAAGTTCAAAGTAATGGACGCTTTCCTGTCATTGTTTCTACACCAGTGGTGCAAATTGCAGCATGGCAAAGTGAAGCCGGGAAAGGTGTTGCTCATTTTCTTCCTGAAGAAGGTGTGAAAACTTTGTTCACCTTTTCTGAGAATGGCTCAAATATTTTTTCTCCCAGCTTAACACTAGATGACCAACATCGTCTTGGCATGGTGTGGTTGGAAGAAGATGGTCGCGATGCTGCAAAGGCATATCTTGCTTCTGTTGGAAGTGTTGAAAGTGGAGTATCTGAAAGTGAATATCGAGGAACAGTTTTAGCATCAGTTCCCGCTGATGCCCGTATAGCAATATCGCAGCAAGGCGATGATGTGGTTGTTGTTCTTCCAAATATGCAACCAGCAAACAGTATTATGCTGAGAAGATTTCAATGGAAACAAGTGCAGGGGAGAGGAAATGAGGAAGGACAATGAAGAGCGCCGGAGAAACGAAATTACGCGCGGGTGTTTCCGCTGGAGCAAGTGAGCGTAAGTGGAGATTTGAAAACAATGCTGGTTATAACCATTTTCCTATAGCCGCCAGATTTGGTGTTGAAGATTTATTTTTCCCCCATCTCGTTTTAGAAGGCATGCTTGATTATACCTCAAGTACACGATCTGATGGTGGTGCAAACCGTCTCTTAGGTGGTGGACGCGTTGGATATAAAATTCCTCTCTTTTGGGGTTTTTCTCTTATGCCAACAGGAGAAATAGGTGCTGGAAGTGGAACATTTCATGCTCAAGGTGGGCTTGATCCACAAGATGGAGATGACCTTCTTTTCCGCGGAGGTGCTGTTCTTGCTGCTGACCTTCAGTTTGATCCTCGCTTAGGGCTTGAACTTGCTGTTGGGCCAAGTTGGGGAAAATCTTTCCTTGAAGATTATACAGAGCAGACTTGGAGTGCACACATCACCATGACAGTTGGTATTGGGAAATCAGACTCCTGTTACCAAGAGCTTGTTCATCAAAAAAATGAACTTGCACTTCAACTCTCACCTCTAAGAAAACAGCGTGAAGAATTGTTAGTAGCAGATGCCCTTAATGAGGAAGCATATCATTTTCTTCGTTCTGTAAAACAACATCAACGAAGTATTCATGAAGAAATTAAATCATACTGTCCTAAAAAATCTCCAGAAATAAATGTTTCATTTGTTCCTCAACATGTTGACCTTCTTCCAATGGATGGATTTGAAGGATTAAGTTGTGAAGAGGAGCTTGCTTCTGTAAAAAATGCTTCCGAAGAAGCAAAGAATGTTCAAGAAGATGCTTATCCTAAACTTAAAGAACATATTCAATCTCAAGAAAAAGTTTTGCGCCATGGCTTGCAAACCTTTTTGAATTGGCCACCTCTGGAGTGTGTTCCTTTTCGCTATCCTCCGCGTTTTCTTTTGTTTGCAAATGATAATCCCGATATTTCTCTTCAACCACAATGGAGAAAAGAAGTTTTAGGTGGTGCACTTTCTCTCTTTGCAGAACCCGTTCTAGATGCAGCTTCACTTTATTTAAACCAACCAGAAAATAAGAATCTTCATTTGCGGGTTATTGCAATTGCAAACGAAACTTCTGAAAATCCGCAAAGAGATAAGCGTCTTGCCGTAGGAAGATCACAAAGTGTACGCCAATATATTTCTCTTGATGGTATTCGTCCGGATGTAGACTGCAAAGATGATGACTACGGTCTTTATTGTCCATACAAAAGCCAACTTCCGTTTGTGCGTGGAGCATCTGCTTATGAGTATACTGAAAGAGGATTTGAAAATGGAGTGCTTCACGAAAAATGGATTGGTGGTGCTTACAAAACGCCTCGTGAGAACCCAAACGAAAATCAAAATGAAAAAACAACTCGCATGATTTTGGCGCCAAAACGTTTGTGCCCACCTGAAGCCTACACTGCAAAAGAATTATTCGATGCCGATGGTGTTTTGAAACCTGAAGCAAAAGAACTTTTCCCAAAGTGGACATGGAAACAACAAGCAACTTCGCCTGTATTCAGAGCAGTGATTCTTGATTTTGTGGAGAAGTGTCCTTCAAAGTCACTTAGTTTATCTTCAGTAGAAGGGAAAAAATGAGTATGAAACGAACACGATTGGTTTTTATTTTTGTTTTTCTGTTTTCATTTCTCTCTTCATTTTGTTTCGCTCAAGATGCGGGGGATGGCCAGGTAGAAAATCTTCCAGGAGCAGATGCAAGTGGAGATAGCTCTGGTGTAAGTAATGCCAATTTTGAACCGGATTATTTTACCGGCGCTGCAACCTATCGTTATGACATTGAGCTTCCTCAGGGAAGACAAGGGATGACGCCGAAACTTACACTGATGTATAACAGTCAGCGCCGCTCAAAAGCAAGTGAAGTGGGTATTGGCTGGGAGCTCAATCTTCGTTACATTCAACGTTCGCTTATTGACGGAACTCCAAATTATGCAGGTGATGATTATGTTTCGTATGAGCAAGGTCAGTCTCGTCAGCTTATTGCAACGGGCGAGCGTGCCAACAGCTGTGATGAATATCGATATAAAGTAGAGGGCGAAGATCAAAAGCGTTTTTTCAAATGCCAAAACACTTGGACCATGTATGACAAAACAGGAAAACAATACTTGTTTGGGCAGGAACCTGAAAGCAGGCTTGAAGACAATGATCAAATAAAAACATTTCGTTGGTATCTTGCCACTGTAAAAGATCCAAACGGAAATACCATTCACTATCAAATGAGTGGACATTTTTTAAGCAGCATTGAATACACTGGCCATCAAAATGAGAGCGGAAAATTCAGAATTGAATTTCGTTATGAAGATAACGAATACATCACAAAAAATTTTCAAGCTGGTTTTAGAGTAACCCTGCCTAAACGTTTAAGTAGTGTCATTGTTTTTGAACAAGGTGTAAGTGGAGTTCAGCAATATGTGTTTCGCTATGACACTGAAGGTGGAACGATAAAGCTAGCGGGAATTCTCAAGCGAGCCTGGGCAAATCGTGATAACGTAGTTACAGAACTTCCTGAAATAAGATTTGAATATTCTTCATTGGAAAATGAGCGTTATTGGAATGCTCAGCGAATACCATTTCGTGATCCTCTTGGAGCGGCGGATGTCGTAGATAAACATCACAAATTTCTTGATATGAATGGTGATGGCTTGCTTGATCGTGTTTTTGAAGATCGAGCTATAGGTTCGTTTGCTGTCTATTTCAATACTGGAACTGATTTTGAAGCACAGCCTCATCTTTGGCCAGATATTTGTAATGGCCCCTGCAATGACGAAGATGATAACGATCTCATCGACATGAATGGTGATGGTTTACCCGATCGCATTCTAGGTGGCAGAATTAATATTACTGGAGAACCTGAAGTATTCGAAGGTTATTTTGTTCAGTATAACAATGGAAGTGGATGGAGTTACGCTGAACGTTGGAATGACCCCGCTTGTCAAAGTGCGATACATCGAGATGAATGTGGTAAACTTAATTTTAGAGACATGAATGGTGATGGGTTGAGAGATCGCATTATTCATGACGAAGCAAGAAATGTTTTTCTTGTCTATCGCAATCTTGGAAGAAGTTTTTCAGTGGTAGCAGATGAATGGATAGATCCCAGCCCCGAAACGGAAGGTGTAAAAGTATATCTTATCGATATGAACGGCGATGGTCTTCCAGATAGAGTAGCAAATTCTGGATCCATCGATGTCTATTACAATACTGGGTATGGTTGGTCAGATTTCAGAGAAAGATGGGATGCTCCTCTTCATTTTTCAGGGGGGCAGACCAGTTTTCAGGACATGAATGGTGATGGAAGAGTTGATCTCGTTACCACCTCATCATCACCAGATGCTCTTCCTCGCTTTCTTGTGTATTACAATCTGGGAACAGCTTTTGCTGACGATGCAGAAATTTTAGAAGATCCTATTCAGGACGATCAACTTTCAAATCATTTTTCATATGAGAACGGTTTACCTGGTTTGCTTGATTTGAATGGTGATGGCTACCCTGATCGTATTGCTCCTGTTGGAAATGATGCATATGCCGTCCATTTTACAAAGTTTGACCCCGAGGAACAGCCAGCATATCAACAACCACCTCAAGCGCTAAGTGTGATTAACAATGGATTGGGTGTTGAGACCCATTTGTATTACAGTCCTAGTTCTAAGTTGCACAATCGTTCTCTTCCGTTTCACCAGTTTAATCTTACGAAAATTGTGCAACGTGAAGGTGATGAAGAAAAAGTTACCAATATTGATTATGCTATGGGACAATTTTATTTTCCTTGGGGAAATCCGAAGGGAAGAAAGTTTGATGGTTTTGGTTTTGTTCGCATTCGTGACTCATTGGGAAATGTAGAAAAGCGTTGGTACCATCAATCTCACAATCTCAGTGCCAACAATATCATTTATGTTGATGATGCCGTTCCTTCTTTTGATTACAATCCCACTATTACCCCACGAAGCCTCGAGCAGGAAATATCTATTGATGGTATTCGTCCATGGACGTATGCGGCTCTTTCCGGAAAGCTCTATCGCGTTTCACGTTATATTCGAAAGCCTGAAAATGCAGCATTAGTTCACAAAGATGTCACTACCTATCAATGGGATGTTGCAACTCCACTTCATCACACTACATTTGCTTATCTTGCGCGAAAAAAGATGGTGGATTACGAGGGAGCAGCTGCGGGAAGAACCAGCTCTATTAGCTTTAGCTATAGTGTTGAAAGCGGAAACAAAACTTCAATCCTCAATCTTGGTGAAGAAGGTGTAGATATTCCGCGGCTTACGCGATATTCGGCACTGCAAAATATTGCCACCGACTTCGGAGCATTGCCAACATCCTTTGTGGGCATAACAGAAATCTTCGAACGCAATGGACATCAAGAAACTCTCAAAAATCGAGTAGAAACAAACTATGATGCTCGTCTCAACCTTCGGGAAAGGCAGGTGTTGCTTCAATATGCGGGTGAAGCAGATCAAACCCTTCATACAAGTTATGAATATGATGAGTATGGAAATGTTATCAGGATTACAAATCCAAAAAATGTAATCACTACTCTTTCATATGATAATATCCTGCATGCACTTCCCACGAGCACTACCGTTGCCGGTGAATTTACATTTCAAGCAGAGTATAACATTCGTGTGGGGAAAATAACGCGAAGTGTTGCGCCAGATGGAAGAGTGAGCACCTTTAGTTACGATGGTTTTGGAAGATTGCTCGAACGAACGTTTCAAAACCAATGGCAAGAACGGTTTGTCTATGACGATCATGTAGATTTTGGAGATGGTTTGTTTGGAACCATTGTAAAGCGTTTCACTAATATTAGCAGTGATGCGGGAAGTGACATTCACGCAAGACAGGTGATACATCGAAATGGGCAGGGGAAGATTATCCAGGTTTCAACTCTTTCCGAAAAAAGTAATGGAAGTTATCGCACTTCGTATACGCGCTATTTGCAAAATCAAACCAGTAACATCATCTACACTTCGGAACCATTTTTCACGCCTAATGCAAACCGTGTTGAAGCAGTAGGACATCCTGAATTAACTATAGAACGTGACAGTCTTGGCAGAACCTTTCGCAGCACGCCTCCCGTAGGCGATATCACTTCTCCAACTGCAGCAAGCATTACGCGTTA
>PCXC01000048.1:20775-21014 GCA_002796345.1 Deltaproteobacteria bacterium CG11_big_fil_rev_8_21_14_0_20_42_23
TTTACTGATGCCGAAGGAAAAGCAACACGCACTTTTTATGATACACGAGGAAATAAAGTTCAAGTTTCAGAATTTTTGGAAGGCCAAGAAATTGCTACACAGTATCAATATGATTTTTGGAACAACTTAACACTCATTCGTGATGCTGCTGGAAATGAAACTCGTTTCACCTACGACAACTTAGGCCGAAAACGTTCAAGCACAGATCCAGATAGTGGCAGAAGTTTCTTCACTTATGA
>PCXC01000048.1:21031-22152 GCA_002796345.1 Deltaproteobacteria bacterium CG11_big_fil_rev_8_21_14_0_20_42_23
GAGATGCGAAAGGGCAACGTATTGTATTGCAGTATGATGAGGTGAATCGCTTAACCCATAACCAATCTTATGCTGTAGATGGAAGCGAAGAAGATCATCTTCAGTATTTTTATGATGAAGCTGCACCCGAAGACCGTGCGCAATTTTCAGTGAGACAAGGTGAACTGTATCAAGTTACAGATACTTTTGGTGGCATGAAGTTTAGTTATGACGAAAATGGGAACCTCAAGAAACAAGCGCGTTTGATGGCGGGTCTTAATGGTACGTTTGAAACAGAATTTAAGTATTATGATGATGGCCGATTATCTTTCATTCATTATCCAAAAGGGCAACTTGAACTCGAATATCTTTATGACTCTTCAGGAAAACTAAATCGAGTGCGTGAAGCTCGAAGTTTGGCAAATTATTACATCATAAATTCAGAGCGTGACTACAATGAGCTGGGTCAACTGACCAGGGAAACGTATGGAGACAGTACCGAAGATCGCTATCAGTATTACGATCGCAGTCATCGTCTTCAAAAACTTCAAACGATAAAACCAGGTGATGAAGAAACAGAATACCGAAATCTTGCCTTTGGATATGACGCTGTAAGAAATATTAAAGTTATTTCAGATGAACATAATACTCCAAGTTTAAACACTGGCATTTCCAACATTCAATATGATGATCTTCATCGCTTGCGTTCGTATGAAACGGCTAACGATTGGGAACAGCGGCAAAGCACACATTTTTCTTACGACACCATTGGCAACATGCTGCGCAATGATGAAAGCTTTGGTGCTACGTATCAATATGAAGACGCGCACAAACTCACCAGTGTAGGTGGCGCTCCCATTCAGTACGATGCAAACGGAAACATAACGCTCGGCAGAGGAAGAGTTTATCAGTACAACGCGCGTAATCGCATGAGCCAAGTGACTTTGGAAAATGGATGGTCATCGCAATATGTTTACGATGCCTCTGGACAACGAGTGTTTAAGCGCGTGAATAAAGGTGATGCGGGAAGTGAAGATACCTATTACGTTGGAAGTCTGTTTGAAATTCGCAATAAACTTTTGGTGCACAATGTTTACGCCGGCAACAAGCTCATTGCAGTCCTCGCCCGCGGAACTGTAGAC
>PCXC01000049.1 GCA_002796345.1 Deltaproteobacteria bacterium CG11_big_fil_rev_8_21_14_0_20_42_23
TCCATTTTTTGAGGTTGATTTTTGTTGAGCCTCCGAAAAAACACACCGCTCAAGGTCCGCTATCTTGAAAAAATGGGTTTTTCAGGGGGAACTATATAGACGAACACCTTTATTCAAAGCTTGTGTAGCCAGCACGAATTCTGTTCCATCTTTTTCCTTTATACAGAGGCCTTTTATGCCTTGGTGCACAAGAGTACTTCTAAAGGCAGGAAAAGTTCCTGGATAGTTTAAGACATTTTCTTGCTTTCCCGGCACAAAGCTTTGCCCTGGTTTAAGCTGGCAAAGGGTTCCATTCTCCGGGCGTATACATAGCGTTACGGAATCTGAGGGGAGGTTAAACGGACAACGCCCGAGATCAGAGAATGAACTAATAGGACCTTTTCCAGCTGAAAACATAAAAACTCCTTTCAAAGAACCGTGAATGAAGTGGTGCAAGATGTTTCATTCATTAAAGTTATCGGTTTCAAAAAAGCTGGATTGCTTGAGAGGAGAATTTTTTTTGAGAAATGCGGAAAAGTGCTGTGATTCTGCATCATAGGGCAGAAGTTTTTTTTCTTTTAAAGTTTTTGAGGAGAGCCAGAAACAAAAAAGCCACCCTTTTTAAGAGTGGCTTTTGCTTTGGTGGAGGCGGAGGGAATCGCACCCTCGTCCGAAGTAGTGACCACAAGTGCTTCTCCATGTGTAGTCTGTATTTTGGATTTCGCTTCATCACGACTCCTACAGACAGGGTGAAATGAAGCTAGCGTGATCGAGTTTTGTCAGTTCAAGCTCATGCGGGCTTGAAGCTAACGTAGCCTTCTAGCGGCGTCTTCCAACATAGAAGGCGTCTGTCGGTTGACGGGATGCACTTTTAGGCAGCCATAGCGAGAGGTTCGCCAATTACAATTTGTGCCAATGGTTTTGCGACGCACTGACAGGTCGACATGCCACACAAGTATCAGAAACTTCGTCGAAATCTTTTCGCCCCCAGTAAAAGCAGTAGTAAACTGCTTTTACTGGGGGGCTCCACCAAATTGTCAAAGAACTATCGTTTTATGGCGCGTTCCATTTCGCGGTCGGCGCTTCGTTTTTTCATGGTGTCGCGCTTATCAAACTTTTTCTTCCCTCGGCACAAACCCAGTTCCACTTTGATTTTGCCGGCTTTTAAGTATACCGAAAGCGGAATCAATGTACATCCCTTTGTTTTCAGGTTGTCACCAAGTTGTCGAATTTGTTCGTGATGCAGCAAAAGCTTGCGATCGCGCGTGGGCTCGTGGTTTTGCAGCGATGCCGGCATATAGGGGCTGATGTGCATTTTCAGCAGCCACACTTCGCCGTCTCGCAAAAGGGAATACGAATCCACCAAATTGCCAAGGCCCGCACGAAGACTTTTCACTTCGCTTCCCGCCAAAACGATGCCGGCTTCAAAGCGCTCTTCCACAAAATAGTTGTGAAGCGCTTTTTTGTTTTTACAAATGATCTTCATATTTTTTCCCTCTCAAATGAGGGCGGTGGGATATAAGTCAAAAGAAAGCTTGAAAGTCAACGAAGGAAACCGTGAAGAATTAAGCCGTTTGCGATTTTTGCCGTTCATTCATTGCTGTAGCAACTTTTTTTTCTTTCGCAATTCCGGCAGAAATCACCAGCTTAAAGGCGTATTCAATGGAAATATCGATAACAGTAATATCCTCTTCTGGAACCATAATCCAAAACCCAGAGGTGGGATTTGGAGTAGTGGGAATAAATAAATTTATCCATTTGCGTTGCTCAACCTGCTGAATCATGGGAATGGGTTCGCCTGTCATGAAAGCCAGCATATAACAGCCTCTGCGGGGATATTCAACGAGGCAAACATTTTGAAATCGCTGCTCATCTTCACGAATGACGGTTTTGAGAAACTGCTGAATCGCAGTATAAATAGTTCGTCCTAATGGAATTCTGGAAATAAGGGCATCTCCAAGCTCAATGACTTTTTTTCCAATATAAAGTCTGGCAAAAAGTCCGATAAGAAGCACCAACGTTATCGTAACAATAAGTCCAAGACCTGGGATGTGAAAACCAAAAAGTTGAGTGGGATGAAAACGTTGTGGGACTAAGCCTAGCAGCGAATTGTCAGCATAAATAATGAGGCCTTTTAAAATCCAAAAAGTTAAAATGAGTGGCGCTGTTACCAAAATTCCAGCAATAAAATAACGTTTAAAAATTTTTTTAATCCACGCTAGCATGTGTCACCTGTGTGTTTTAGCACGTCACCTGCAACGGAGGCGTAAGAGATATCGGTATCTTCTGTATGTTGAATAAGTTGTTCGGAGAGATTTTTTTCAGAGCAGGCTTCGGGAAGTTTTACGGCAATGATGTCGGCTTGTTTTCCCATTTCCAACGTTCCACATTCTTGCTCCAAGCCTAAAGCCCTTGCCCCACCTACGGTTGCCATGCGCAAGAGTTCTGATGCACTGGGAAGTGGGTCGGAGCCTTGGCGTAACGCTTCACGCATTTCAGTCCATAAGCTTAATCCGCTCTTTCCATTCCAGAGCTGGCTGCCAAGGCCAATGGGAATGCCTGCATCTCGCAACTTTGCGAGTGGCAAGGTTCCGTGGCCCATCACTAAATTGGTGATGGGGCTATAGACTACTTGCGTGAGATGGCGAGCCATCAACGGCAAGTCTTTTTCAGAAAGGTGCAAGCAGCCCACAATGCAAACAGGCGCGTCTAAAAAACCGATGTCTGCCAAATACTGAATGGGAGTTTTGTGTTGAGGAGAAGGTTGCTGCCAGCCCATATGTTCAAACAGTTTTAGCATGGGGCCTTCGGAATCGAAGAAAAATTCCATCTCGGCAAAAGCTTCTGCTGCATGGATTTGCAGCGGCAGCTTCATGTTGCGGCAAAAAAGTGAAAGCATGCGAAGGGTGTTGCGCGAAAGCAGATAAGGAGCATAAGGCCCAACGCCAGTTTTCATGCGGCTCAGCTGCATTTCACTATATCGTTCTGCAAGTGCCATGGCGATTTCAAAATTTTCTTGAGCTTTTTCACCTTGGCCCAAAACAATTTCGGGATAGGCCATCACGCGAAGTTTTGAATCGGCCAAAAGTTTGAGAGATGCTTCTTTGCAGGTCATAGCGCCAACAGTTGTAGTTCCTGTGTTTGCGAGGCGAGACAATGCTGTTTTGGCAACATCCATTGCTTCTTGCACATCAAGTTTGTTGCGGTAGTGCATGGAAGCAATGAGTGTTTCAACATAGTGTTGTGGCTCGAATAAATCTTTGTTGCCCAAAATGCTTTCGTAAAAACCAATCAGATCAAGCTGGCAGTGTGCATTGACAAGGCCCGGCATGAGGACGTGATTTTCAAAGTGTAAAGGTTTTGCGTTTGGATAGCGTTCTTGGAGTTCCTCTTTTGTGCCGACATCTTTAATAACACTTCCTTCAACGGCAACGGCGCCATGTGGAAGTACAGGAAAGTCGTGAGTCATGGCAAGAAGGTACGAAGCGGAAAGGATGTTCATGGTGGCGGCTAGCGTATCAGATGAAGTGTGATGTGACAATACTCAATTGAAATGGAAGCAAAAAACAAAGCTGATCATCTGGCGATGAGATAAGAGGTGCCGCCGCGGTGTCCAAGAATTTCACGTTTGAGTGTTGCGAAGTCTTCTGGATTTTTTTCGTAATTTACAAATGAGCTATCTACAATCAAGAGCGGTGTTTCGTGATAGTCGGAGAAATGCTGATTATACGTGCTGCTCAGCTCTTCCAAGTATTCTTTGTCGATGGCGTTTTCGTATTTAAGTCCGCGCATTTTTATGCGGTCCATCATTACGCTGATGTCGGCACGCAAATAAATGACCAGATCTGGATGAGGTAACTTTTTTGCCAGCATATCGTACATGGTGAAGTAGAGATTTTGTTCATCAGCCGAGAGGTTGAGCTTTGCAAAAATGACATCTTTTTCAAACGTGTAATCACAAATAACAAGTTGATTAAAAAGTTCTTGTTGTTTTAGTTCTAGTTGTTGTTGGTAACGGTTGAGCAAGAAAAAAAGTTGCGTCTTGAAGGCGTTCTTTTTTGGATTCTCATAAAATTCAGGCAGGAAAGGGTTTTTAAGAGCGGGCTCTAAAATGAGTTTGCAATGAAACTCTTCTGCAAGCATTTTGCACAGCGTGGTTTTTCCAGCGCCGATAGGGCCATCTACTGCAATATAGCGAAGTTTTCGCTCGCTTGACATGCACGCACTGTAGCAAAGTTTTTATTTTCCAACAAGAATTTTCTGTCATTGCGAACAATGAGTTGACTGAATCACTGGATCCCCTAAATTCACAAACGAAGTGCAACACTTTATGGATAAGGTGTTGCCATGGGAACCTACTACAAACAACTATCG